>NZ_JBHNMF010000153.1:0-6933 GCF_048562965.1 Thiolapillus sp.
GCTTTTTGCTTTTTGCAGGAATCATGACTTGCCAAGTGCAAACTGATAAAGCCGGTTCTTTTTCTCCCCGGTAATTTTCGCCGTCAGGGCCGCAGCCTGCTTGACGGGCAATTCTTCCAGCAACAGCCCAAGGATACGTTGCGCTTCGGGCGTCAATACTTCCGTTGTAGCGGTACTGGCGGGAGCCACCACGATCACGAACTCCCCGCGCTGATGCCGGGGATCTCCTGCCACTGTCGCCAGCACTTCACCCAGCTTCCCCTGAAGCACCTCTTCATACTGCTTGGTCAGTTCCCGGGCGACGCATACCTCCCTTTCGCTTCCCAGCACCTCCTGCATGTCCTGCAGCGCATACAGTATGCGGTGCGAGGATTCAAAAAAAACCTGCGTGATCCCGGCTGGCTTCAGCGCGGCAAGCCGGGTCTTGCGGGCTCCAGAGGTGCGTGGCAGGAAGCCATGAAAATAGAAGGCATCCACGGGCAGCCCTGAGACACTCAATGCAGCAATCAGAGCACTGGGGCCGGGAACAGGAGAAACAGCAATGCCCTGCTCACGGCAGGCGCGCACCAGGGGAAAGCCGGGATCGCTGATCAGTGGCGTGCCGGCATCCGAAATCAGCGCCACCGAACGACCTTCTGTGAGCATGGCCAGTATCCCGGCCAGTGCCTGTCGCTCATTGTGCTCGTGCAGCGCGAGCATCGGGGTATGGATTCCATGATGCTGCAACAGACGGCGGCTGTGGCGCGTATCCTCAGCAGCGATATGGTCCACACGCTTGAGCACATCGATCGCCCGCAGGCTGATATCTTCCAGATTGCCGATGGGTGTGGAAACGACGAATAAAGTTCCGTCGGCATTTGACACTTCAGGCTTGCTCATACGATACTCTTTTGCTTCCTCGAATTTGGGCAAATGGACGATGCGCAACAGATACTGCACACAGTTTTTCCTTTCTCTCCTGCTCGTGCTGCTGCTGGCAGGCTGCGAAACCACACCGGTCGAACCGTCTGCACCTGCCGATCCGCAGGCCGCCCATGCGGCAAACATGTTCGAGCAACAACGCTATGGAGCGGCAGCAGACCTGTATGTCGACCTGGCGGGGCGCACCCCAGGCACCTCACACGATCTGTATCTTCTGCTGGCAGCCGACAGTCTGATCCATGACGGCCAGCTTGACAAGGCTGACAGCCTTCTGCAGCAAATCGATACTGGCACCCTGCCCCAGGAATACCGCTTCCGTCAAACCCTGATCCAGGCAGACCTGGCACTCAAACGCTTCCAGCCGGAAGAAGCATTGCGCCTGCTGGCTGTACTGCCCCAGCACAGCCGCAGGGATGAAAAGGAGCGCTTCCATTCCATTCGCGCAGCCGCCTACAAGGAAATGCAGGACAGCATCGCCTATGCCCGGGAACTCATCGCCCTGGACAGGCTGCTTTCGTCCGACGACGCGCAGTTGCCGGTTCAGACCGAAATTCTTTCAATACTGACACGCACACCACCCCAGATATTGCAGGAAAAGTTTCCATCACCTGACAGTGTTACCCGCGGCTGGCTGGAACTGGCCCGCCTGCTGAGGGACTTTCCCAACGCACCTGAAGAAATCATTGCCCCTTACCGGGAATGGCGTGATCTCTACCCGGATCATCCGGCAGTACCCGGCCTGCTCACCAGCTACTACAGCCATCAGCAGCAACTCGCGCCCGTCGAAATCCACCAGGTTGCCGTACTCCTGCCCGTGTCCGGCCCCTACGCCATTCCGGCAAAGGCCATCCGGGACGGGCTGATGAGCGCCTGGTACAACGACACCAGCGAAAACCGGCCCAGGGTGAAGTTCTACGATTCGAGTAACGCCGATCAGATCTGGCCACTGCTGAACCGGGTAGCGGATGAAGGCGCCGACATGGTCATCGGGCCGCTCTCCAAGCAGGCGGTACTGCAACTGGCCCGCGCCGGCAGCCTGCCCCTGCCGGTACTGGCCCTGAACCAGGTGAACACCGACAGCGTACCCCCGCAAAACCTGTATCAGTATTCCCTTTCTCCCGAGGACGAAGCCCGCCAGGTAGCCGTCTGGGCTGCTTACCAGGGTTATCGTGAACCGGCCATGCTGTACCCTTCCGCCAGGCTGGGCGAAAGGATGGCAACCACGTTCATGGAAACCTGGCGCAAGCTTGGTGGCGGCAGCCTGCGCTCCCAGTCCTATGACCCAGGTACGCGGGACTTCTCCACACCCGTGGCCCAGCTCGTTCGTTCCAAGCAGCGCAAGGCCCAGCTGGAGGAACTGAAAAAGGCCAGGGAGGAAAACCTACCCTATACCCTGCCGCCGCGGGGCATGGACTTCATCTTCGCCATCGGCAACAAACAGCAGATGAAACAGATACGTCCCATGCTGCAGTTTCACTACGCTGAAGACCTGCCCGTGCTGAGCACATCACGGGCCTGGGATGGCCAGCTGAAGAACGATGAACGTTTCGACATGGCAGGCATCATGCTGCCGGAAATGCCCTGGATGCTGAACCTGGAGCCGGAAAACCCGTTGTCTCGCAGCAGTCTGCAGGACTACCTGGCCAGGGGAGAAAGGAAATACCTGCGCCTGCTGCCCATGGGTATCGATGCCTACCAGGTGCTGCCGCAACTGAGAAAACTGGCCATGTCGGACCTGACGCTGTTCGAGGGCAAGACCGGCCTGCTGTACCTGGATGACAAACACCAGCTGCGACGGCGCATGACCTGGATCATCCTCCAGGCGGAGCCCCGCATACTGGGCACCACGCCACCGGAAAATACCGTGTCTGTACTTCCCCTGGATTTGCCTGATGAGCCCGAAAGCCTCCCACCTGCGCAAAGGTGAGGCTGCTGAAGCGCTCGCAGGACGCTGGCTGAAGGATCAGGGGCTGACCCTGGTCGAAAAGAACTATCGCTGCAGATCCGGCGAGATCGACCTGATCATGCGCGACGGCGAAACGCTGGTGTTCGTGGAGGTACGCTACCGCAGCCACAAGGGTTTCGGTTCCGCCGTGGACTCGGTCACACCCGCCAAACAACAGAAGCTCCTGCACACCGCCCAGCGCTACCTGCAGCAGCTCGGGCATACGCCGGCCTGCAGATTCGATATAATCGGCATCGACCGCGAAAACCGGATTCAATGGATCAGGAACGCCTTTCAGTAACTCCCTGAGAAAGCTCGGCAGAAGGCATGAGCTTCCCCCAGGCACCACACCCCGGAAGTCACAGTGGATCTCAACGAACGCATCAACCGCCTGTTCAACGAAAGCATCGAAACCAAGCAGCGCTGCCTGCCTGACCTTGCGCCACCCATTGCTGCTGCAGCCGAAATGATCGTCGCCAGTCTGCTCGAAGGCGGCAAGGTGCTCAGCTGTGGCAACGGCGGTTCTGCCGGCGACGCCCAGCATTTTTCCTCAGAGATGCTGAACCGCTTCGAACGCGAACGTCCGGGCCTGCCGGCCATCGCCCTCACCACGGACAGTTCGACTCTGACATCCATCGCCAATGACTACGCCTACCAGGAAGTGTTCACCAAGCAGATCGGTGCTTTGGGACATCCCGGGGATGTATTGCTAGCAATCAGCACCAGCGGCAACTCAGCCAGCATCACACGTGCCGTGGAAGCAGCAGAGCAGCAGCAGATGAAAGTCGTGGCGCTGACCGGTCGGGATGGCGGAAAAACCGCCACCATATTACGGGATGGCGACATCGAGATCCGCGTGGACAGTCCGTCGACCGCACGCATACAGGAAGTGCACCTGCTGATCATCCATTGCCTCTGTGATCTGATCGACACCCAGCTTCTCGGCGAGGAAAGCTGAGCCACTGCCCTCAGTGGCTGGCAGACCAGATCGCCGTGACCCCGGAACAGCTCAAAGCACTGGAAAACATCTTCCCGGCAGAGGATCTGCTCACCCACCCCGCAGACACCCTTGCCTACAGCTATGACAACAGCCAGCGCCAGTCCATCCCCGCCGCAGTAGTCTTTCCAAGGAAAGAACAGCAGATCGTGGCGTTACTGCAGCACTGCAATGAATGGCAGCTGCCGGTCACCTGCCGCGGCCGTGGCACGGGCACCACGGGAGCATCGATACCTGCAGCCAACGGCATCGCCCTGTCCCTGGAGCGCATGGACAGGATACTGGAAATCGATCCTGACAACCGCCTGGCCCGCGTACAGCCTGGCGTAACCAATCAGCAGTTGCAGCAGGCCGCCGGTGAACACGGCTTCTTCTGGCCCCCCGATCCCACCAGCGCAGCCGTTTGCACGGTGGGTGGCAACCTGGCCTGCAATGCTGCCGGCCCGCGGGCAGTCAAGTACGGCACCTGCCGCGAAAACACTCTTGGGCTGACGGCCATAACCGGGGGCGGCTCCCTCGTCCACACCGGCGTGCGCACCACCAAGGGCGTCGTGGGCTATGACCTGACGCGGCTGTTCATCGGCTCCGAAGGCACACTGGCCATCATCACCGAAGCCACACTCAAGCTCACTCCCCTGCCCGAAGCAAGGCGCACGCTGCAGGCTGTTTACCGGGACGTGGCGAGCGCCGCCGCAGCAGTATCCGCCATCATGGCGCAACCCATTACACCCTCCGCACTGGAATTCATGGACGGTCCGGCCCTGCAGATGGTCAGGAACTATTCCGATCCCGGCATCGCCGCAGATGCCGGCGCACTGCTGATGATCGAACTCGAGGAAAGCACCAGCGCCATCGACACCGCGGCAGCACAGATCGCCAGCACCGCGAAGATACCCGGTTGTCTGTCGGTGGAGGTGGCGGACAGCCAGGAGCAGGTCCGGAAGCTGTGGCGCACCCGCAAGGCCCTGTCACCCGCCCTGCGCAACGTCGCACCGAAAAAGATCAATGAAGACGTGGTGGTTCCCGTATCCCGCATTCCCGACCTCATACAGGGCCTGACCGCACTGGCGGACAGGTACGCCATCAGCATCGTGAATTTCGGCCATGCCGGCAATGGCAACATCCATGTCAACCTGCTCATAGATCCGGACGATCCCCGTCAGCTCAAAGCTGCCGAAGCCTGCCTGGACGAAGTATTCACTCTGGTGCTGGGACTGAAAGGCACTCTGTCGGGAGAACACGGCATCGGACTGGTGAAACGGGAGTTCGTCGGCCGGGAAATCGACGATCCCACCCTGGCGCTCATGTATCAGCTCAAAGCCCTGCTGGACCCGCGTAACATCCTCAACCCGGGCAAGACCCTGCCCTGATTTCCATCAGTCATTGCTGATTTTGCATCGGTCTGACCGGCTGTTAAGATCGGGGGACCCACCGCCACTTTCTGCAGGTTAGTCTCATGATTTCATTGCGCCCGATCATTCCTTTTCTTCTGGCCTGTGCCTCTGCATCCGCCGCCAGCACAGAGCTGGTATCGGAACTCCAGGGTCAGACGGGGCTCGCCGTCACCATCTACAACAGCGATCTGGCGCTGATCAAGGACAGGCGCAGGATCAGCCTGCCGTCAGGCATCACGGATCTGGCAATTCGCGGAGTCAGCGCGCAGATGCGCCCGGAAACAGCCCTGCTGCGCAACATCAGCCATCCCGGCAAGCTGCAGGTCAGAGAGCAGAACTTCAATTTTGACCTGCTGACACCGGCGAAAATGCTGGAAAAATATGTCGGCCAGACCGTCGAGATCATTCGCATGAACCCTGCCACGGGGCAGGAAACCCGGGAAGCTGCCAAGATCCTCAGCACCAACAGCGGCGTGGTGGCCGAAATCGGCGGACGTATCGAAACCAACCCTGAGGGACGCTATATATTCCCTGCCATCCCTGCCAATCTGCGGGACAAACCCACACTGGTCACCCAGGTCATCAGCAAAACCAGCGGCTCCCAGGAACTGGAACTGTCTTATCTCTCCAGAGGGCTGGGCTGGAAAGCCGACTACGTAGTGGAGCTGAACAGCAGCGACAACGCACTGGATCTCGCCGGGTGGGTGACCCTTACCAACGAAAGCGGCACCAGCTATCCCCAGGCCAGGCTGCAGCTTGTCGCCGGAGATGTCAATCAGGTACGGGAAAACATGAGTTACAGAAAGCGCACCCCGAGAATGGAGATGGCCATGGATGCCGTCCCCGCACCCATGGCCGAGGAAGCACTGTTCGAACGAATACCATCTGTATACCCTGGCTCACCCGACAACCATTGCCAACAGGCAGACCAAGCAGGTTTCCCTGCTCAACGCCAGCAAGGTGCCTGTTACCAAGGAACTGGTTTTCCGGGGCCAGGACTACTATTACCGCAGCGCATTCACCTCTCTCGGAGAATCCCTCAAAGCAGCCGTCTATATCCTGTTCCAGAACAAGGAAGACAGCGGCATGGGCATGCCACTGCCAAAAGGTATTGTGCGGGTGTACAAACGGGACAGCAAGGGCAACGCACAATTCGTGGGAGAAGACCGCATCGGACATACACCCAGGAACGAACAGATACGGCTCAAGCTGGGAGAAGCTTTCGATGTCACCGCAACGAAGAAACAGATCAATTACAAAAAGGTCAATTACGGACACCCATACAACTACGCGGCGGAAAGCACCTATCGCATCAAGTTAAAGAATGCCAAGGACCAGCCGACAACTGTCAAGGTACAGGAACCCATCCCCGGTGACTGGGAAATGATCCGTGAATCCTTTCCCCACACAAAAATCGCCTCCGGACTGGCCGAATGGGAAATGAAGATACCGGCCGACGGAAAAACGACACTGGAGTACAAAGTTCTGGTACGTTATTGACCATGCGGGACAGCCAGCACCGTCCTGTTTCAAGGGAACATTGAAGAGGTACTAGAGTTGTAACTACTCACCCCTATCAGCATAGAGCTGTCCCGAAAAGGCCATTTGAATGGCGACCAGCGGATTGTATCCCTGATTTGCCATGGTCTGCAGGTAACTGGAGATGCGGCAATAGG
>NZ_JBHNMF010000154.1:0-6915 GCF_048562965.1 Thiolapillus sp.
AGTTGTTGCGTAGTGCTGGGTGACCAGGACGGCTGGGGCACCAATAGGTTGTCAAAGGCCGAGTCGATTTTGGGGACTGGGATGTCCCAAAATCTATCACGAGGCCGAAGACACGCTTGATTGGTAAATTTCACGAGTTGGCCATACCAATCCTCCATCATTGCGAACAGTGGGATGGCTCAGGGTACCCTCAGAAATTGCGGGGGAGCGACATTCCGATAGAATCCGGCATACTGGGTATTGTAGTAGCGTTCGATGAGGCATATAAACGAAACCGAGAAACTGTTCCGGAGAATGCAGCGCTGGATGAAACAATTGGGCAGATCATGGAGCAGTCCGGCACTGTGCTGGACCCTATGCTGATGTGGATTTTCAGGGACAACGAAATAAAACGAGAAATAGAGCAGATATACAATGAGCCTGGTGAGCGGATCTGTCATGTATCACTCTGCGTGTGCAAGGAATCCAAGGACATTTGATACCATGGGAAAAGAACAGGAGCGGTCGATCCTGGTTGTCGAGGATACCAGGGTTGTGAGGGAGGTCATTGGCGCCGCACTGCGCCAGGCAGGATATGTTGTGTTAATGGCAACACAGGGGCAGGAGGCCCTGGAACTCATGGAGCAGAATGACGTGAACATGCTCATTTCCGATGTCCGAATGCCGGTCATGGGCGGCGAGGAATTGGTGGCCACCATTCGGGGAATGCAGGCATATAGGGATTTGCCTGTTTTGCTGCTTACAGCGGATGAAGCCGCAGCCGCTGTCAGCAGGGATGATGTCAGCATCATAGAAAAACCCATTGACCTGAAGGCGCTGTTGGCGTACGTCAGCAGGACCCTGACCAACAGGGGAGCGACGGCGACACCGGATTGTCAGCAGACCACAGCAGAACTGCTGCCCCTTTACGAAGACGAAGGGCGGGGACATTTGGCGGCCATTGGCCAAGCACTGGAAGCGGGAGATGTCCTTGCTGTGAAGGAAGCGGCACACGCACTGAAGGGTATATCTATCACCATAAGCACGACAGCTGTAGAAGATATAAGCCCGGACAATGGAAATCAACGCCAAAGCCGGTGAGATGGCCCCGGCTCTTCTGACTCTATTGAGTGAGGTGTTTGAAGAGTTTCTGCAATGCGGGCATCTTCAAAGACACGACCGGCCACATTGACACGCCCTCGTTCGCCCTTCAGGGCGAGTGAGGATGTTAACGCAGTCAGTGTGAGTGGCGCACCTTCCGCCATGCCAAGGCCAGCCCCGATAGAAATTCTTCCCAGTAGGCTGCCAACAGGAAAATTATCATGATGCCCCCTATACCGGCGACAGCCCAGTAAACAGAGGGGATCCGCCATGGACGAACCGCATTGTCTGGGGCGCGTCCCTGGCGCTTGTTGTTCAGAACCGTATAAAGGTCCGTAATCCCCGCATTGGCCCATTGCGTGGCCTCATCAAGGGAAATGCCAGCAGCTACCCAACGTGGTGCGTCGTGAATACCCAGCACCCGCCATGCCTTGAGATCCGCCGGCGATGAAAAACCTTGCTCAATATACTGTTTGATTTTGGGGAAGGTGTTTACCCCTTCACGTTTCCATTCCGATAATGAATGAGGGGTTAACGACAAAGACAAATAATCCTCGATAAGGTCGGCACTTTTGATGCCGGCATCCATCCAGGACCGGACATCACCCAGAGAAAGCCCCAGGTCATAGAGCTTTTTCCAGTCCCGAAAGGACGGTCCCAAAGCAGCCCACTGTTGGGCGACAGCAGGAGTAATACCACTTTTTTTCAGCTGTGCCACCATATCAGCGCTCCGAAACCCGGCCCGGCGCCAAACCACCACTTCGTTTACCCGAAAACCATGTTGTTTCCAGGTTGCCCATTCTTTATAAGGGATGCCGGACGATGCCCATTTTTCCGCAGTGTCCAGCTCGAACCCTTGCCGGGTCAGCTGGCGAATATCATTGAAATTATCGAACCCCAGTGCGCGCCATTTTCTGGCGTCATCAAAGTTGTATCCATGTTTAATGAACGCAAGCCAGTCCAAAGGCCGATAGCCAAGGGCATGCCAGCTTCCGGCCGACCTGAGCGTAAACCCCGCCTCCACCAGGCGGCGAATATCGCTGATGGAACGGGCGCCGACTTGGCGCCATTGCTTGATGATATCCAGGGTATACCCCCTGTTGATCAATGCCAGTGCCTGATGCCCATCCAGAACGCCTACGGATTGCCATTGTTCGGCTTCCTCAATGGTAAAGCCATTATCCCGCCAATCCACGGCATGGCCAGCGTCAATAACGTGTTTTAGCCATTGCCGGGCTTCATCAAATGTAAAATGACTTCGCTCGAACAATTCCGCTTCATGGCGGCTGAAGCCGTTGGCCTGCCATTCTTCCATTGAATACGCATGGCACCAGGTCGGGGAAAAGCTGCTGATGACCAGCAGCAAAACGAAACGCCATTCAGTTCGCATGACCCGATGGAGATATGGGCTGTTCTTGTGTTGCCGGAGATGACTGTGGCATGCGTTCTGCGGATTGCGAGCCAGACTTGCTGCGGGGGAACAAAAGGACAGTGGCCAGAACGATGCCGCAGATAATGCCTATGAGGATGAACTTGTTCACGGTTGCCCCTGTACTGAGATTTGAACGACCGTGCCGGCAGCGGTGGCCATGAGCATACCGCTCTTTCCCGGGATGAACTCAAAGTCAATGGAAACGCCTATCACGGCGTTGCCGCCCATTTCTGCAGCTTTGACCTGTAAAGCTTCCAGAGCGTCATGTTGAGCGGCCTCCACGGCTTTGTTATACCCGCCGGATTTACCTCCAATGAAATCTGTCACGTTCGACATCAGGTCACGCACAGCATTGATACCCTTGACGGAAATACCCGTCGCTACGCCAAGATAGGCGAAGATATCCACCCCTTCCATGTCAATCTGGTGAGTTGTTGCCAACAGCATAACAAGCGTCCTCGTTCATTTGGTCAAAGACCATTATCACGAATATCCCATTTTTGCGCCCAGTTCTAAACGCCCTGTTTTTGCGTTTTGATTTCGTTCGTTGCCTCCGGCATGACCTAGAATGTCTACCCAGCTCCCTTTTCGAGGCCAGGATGTTGAACCGCAAAAACGCTATTATTCTATTTGTCATCGCCGTGCTGTCCGTGTCGGTCATAGCGGCAAAGTATGTTGAGCCCGCCAAGGAAATCAAGCTGACGGCGCTTTTGGACAAGGTGCCGGCTACAACGCCATTCGTTTATGCGTTCAACGGGCCGCTGCCGGGCAACCTGGCCCAATATCTCTTTTCACAACGCAAGAAAGAGTTGCAGGAACTGTTTGCCGGATATTTGGAATTTTCCCATGAGCGACACGAGGCCAGAGCCAAAAAGGGCCTGGTGGGTTCCGAGGAAGACCGGATAATCACCGCGCTCATCCACCGAATTCAATCCGACTTCACCCGGGAAGGATTTCACCGTAATTTCGGCATAGACCTGAATGATGAAGCGGTACTGTATGGTGACGGGCTGATCCCGGTATTCCGAATGGTTCTTGATAATGCAAGCCAACTGGAAGCAGCCATCAATGCCGTATTGACGGAAGCGGCCAGCGCCCACGCGTTAGCAGAGACACCGAATGGGAAACTCCTGCGAATCAGGCTGGGGAGTGAAGTCGAGTTTGTCCTGCAAATCCAAAATGACGCATTCGCGTTGGCACTCCTGCCACAGGTTTCTGGTTTGGCGGAAACAGTGCTCAACAGGCATGAGGCGGAGACATTCCAGCCTTATATCAAGAGGCAGCTGGCACAGTTGGCCAAGAACCAAAAATACAATGGTCTGGCCCTGGGATTGTTCAACAGCCGGCGGTTTACCCAGCTTGCACTGAAGCCAGAGAACAACGAACAGGAGCGCGCGCGCAACGCCATATTCAATTTGCTTGATCTCCCGGCGGACTGGTCGGGCTGTGAACCCTTCCTGGAAGACCTGGCAGAGGCCATGCCCTGGGTTCACGCCGGGATTCTGACATCTTCAGATAATCACATGGAAACTCAGTTCGGCATGGATGTCTCTGAAGGTATCAGCCCCACCCTCGATGCGCTGCTAAGTGACTCGGCACCATCTCCCCGTCGCGAAGCCATAGCCAGTGCCGGAATCGCCATGCATTTGCCTGTTCTTTTCGAGGCCGCCAGTGATTTGCTTGCCAAGCTGGCCTCACCCCGCTATTCGCGCTGCGAGTTGGCAGATCCCCAGGCGATTGGGGACTACCAGGCGACCCTGGCTATGCTGAACAACCCGCTGGTCAACAATGTGACCGCTGTGCTCATCAATATCAATGATTTTACGGTTGCTCAGAATCCATCACAGACGGCGACGTTTTCTATGGATGCGTTGCTCCAATTCAAATCAGCGGATACGGTCGTGGCGTCGCTGATTCAAATGAGTCCTCAGCTTGCATCGCTCGGCCTGAATACTGATGGCCGTCCCATCACCATGGAAACAGAAGTCGAAAACAGGACAGTTCAAATGTCCCTGGCGGCAAATCACACCAGTCTGGCGGCGGCCATGGACGGCCCTGACACGGCATCCCGGGCAAAGGCGCTACTTGACTATCAAGGCACGTCGGCCGGCGTGCTGGCGGGGTATGCGTTCCGGGGCAGGGATATTGCAGCGAAGTTCGCAACATTGGACAACCCCGACAATGTGAAAACCTTCTTATCCTGGCTGTACGAGCGTGAGCTGTATCAGGGAGTGGTCAAATTTACCGGCGATACGTTCGCGATTACATCGTACTTGCAATTCAATGTATCAGGGGAACCGGCGGACAAAGCAACGCGGCCAGGAGCCTGAAAGGCCATTTGATTCGGAAATTGTTATGAAGCGCATTTTACTGGTAGGGCTATTGCTGCCAATAAGCATGACAATGGCAGCCGGAGAAAAAACCCGGGTAACGGTTCTGGATGCGTCCAGCGCGAATTATCTGGAAGTGAAGGACAACAAAGGCGTGAAATCCTGGATACGGGTCAATGGTGTGCTCTGTGATGAACCGGACACCTATTATGGCAAGGCGGCCAAACGGGAACTGCTGAATCAACTGAAAGGGAAACGGGTATCTCTTGAGTTGGGGAACATGGATGACAATGGGATACGCACAGCGAACATAATCTACCGTAAACAGAACATGAATGCGTTTCTTCTTAGGACCGGCTTGTGCGAACTGGTCCCCAATGCCCAAGTGACGCAACTACTGGACAGAGCGCAACGGATTGCCATGGCCAGAAAGCAGGGTCGCTGGGGAAATGTGCCCATTCCAGATACCAGTCCAACAGTAGAGGAAGCAGATGAACAGGAAGAAAACCCCGTTGTCGCCACGGCGCGGCGTGGATTCGACAACCAGTCGTTCTTCTACACCATTGCCGGCATGGGGTTTCTCGCGCTGATGATTGTGATCTCGCGCAAGCGGGCGGCTGTAATCAAGCGGGCAAAAGAAGAAGAGCGAATGGCGGAACTTATTCGGGAAAAGAACGAGGAGCTGGGCGGCGGTATCGTGCCGGTCGATCTGACCAACAATGTATTGGTATCGCCCTTGAGAGCCAATCCGCCGCAACCGCAGAAACCATGCCCTCCTTGCCCGCCAGCAGAACATGAAGACGGTGAAAGAAAAATAGCGGACATGCTGACTGATGAAGACCGGGACATGCTGGAAAAATTACCGGAAGACCAGCAGCAAGCAATTCTTGACAGATTAAAACAACAAGACAGCTGATACATGGAAATCAACATGCCGGATTTGGGGTTTCATACAGAAGGATTACTTATCATGATGGCGGTGCTGGGATTGTCGGTTTGGGCGGACCTGCGGATACATAAAAACAAGGCCGAAATCAGCTTCCGGGATGCCTTGTTGGGAACGCTATTTTGGATTGCACTGGCGATAGGGTTCTTTTTTTATATCGAATGGCGTCATGGACCGGACTATGCCAGCCTGTATATGGCTGGCTATGCCCTGGAGAAATCACTGTCGGTTGATAATATGATGGTGTTCGTGGCGATCTTTTCGGCATTCGGGATACGTGACCAGGTGCTACAGCACCGAATCCTGTATTACGGAATCATCGGAGCGATTCTGTTCAGGGCAGTATTCATTGGTTTGGGGACGACGCTGTTCGGCGTGTCCGCCTGGGTAGAGCTGCTATTTGCGGCAGTCGTGCTTTGGTCGGCCTGGGCCATAGTTAAAGGCGGAGATGACGAAGAAATCGAGGACTACAGTAATCACTGGTCTGTCCGTTTGGCAAAACATGCGATCCCGATATTTCCACGGCTGCTGGGGAAAAAACTGCTCATCTCCAAACAAGACGCTGACCGGGCGGCAGAAGGGGAGCAGAACCTGATTTATTCCAGGCGGGCAAAGTGGTTGGCGACACCGGCTTTCCTTTGCCTGGTATGCATTGAGGTCAGCGATATTGTTTTTTCCTTCGATTCCGTACCAGCCATCATTGCGGTAACCCGTGAGCCTTTTCTTGTGTATGCAGCCTCGATATTTGCCATCGTGGGCTTGAGGTCACTGTACTTCCTGCTCGCGGTTGCCGCGAAATACCTTTGCCACCTGGAGAAGGCCGTCGCTTTCGTTCTGGTGTTCGTGGCGTTCAAACTGGCGGTATCCGGGGTAGAGCATATCAGCGGAATAGAGTTTGTGGATATAACAAGCCAGCAAAGCATGTGGATTGTTTTGAGCACGTTGGTGGTTGGTGTAGTAACCAGTGTCATTTTCCCGGAAAAGGGCGCGGCCGGATAAACCAAACATAGATAAATCAAAGATAGGAGCAAATCATGGCAGTTTCACTGGAAAAAGGGCAGACCGTTTCTCTTACCAAAGAAAATCCACTGCTTAAGCGGATCCATATTGGGCTGGGCTGGGACCCT
>NZ_JBHNMF010000155.1:0-6912 GCF_048562965.1 Thiolapillus sp.
CCCCGACGCGCAATCAGAGCAGCGCCGTAAGCTGCTTGCAGGTGCCTGGCGGGCAGTACGGGGCAATGTAGCAGGCGCTGCCGCATGGCCATCCAGGTGGCATTGCGGGCGCCGCCGCCACTGCTGAATACCCGTTTCGGATAACCGGCACCGAGTTCCTGGAGGCGCTGGTAGGCGGATTTTTCTATCCGGGTGATGCCTTCCAGCAAACCCTGCAGGAAGCGGGCGCGGTCCTTGGGAACAGGTGTCAGCCGGCTTGTCCGGGTCGTTGACGGGAAAGCGTAGGGGGTAGTAGTCGAGACACAGGCTTCTCGCGGGATCGATTCGGCGGCTGAGGCTTTCCAGTTCTTCTTCGGAGAAATGCTGCCGCAGCACCGTACCGCCGGTATTGGAAGCACCTCCTGTCAGCCACTTTCCGAAGATGCGGTGACTGTAGATACCATAGCCGGCATCGAACAGTGGTGCATCAGAGAGCAGCTTGCAGACCAGGGTGCTACCCAGGGAAGTGAGGGCGTCGCCGGGCCGTTCCAGGCCGGCGGCCAGTGCGGCGGCGGTGCTGTCCGTGGTGCCCGCGATGACCTGGCAGGTATCGGGCAGGTCGGTAAGGGCCGCGCTGACAGGATTGGTGCTCCCCATGATGGCGCCGGGCGGGATGACATTCGGCAGGATGCCATCGGGCAGTCCAAGTTTTTCCATCCATGAGGGCCAGCAACAGTTAACGGGGTCGTAACCGAGCTTGAGGCAGTTGTTCTCATCCCCGAGATCAAAGCGGCCGCACAGCCGGCCACTGATCAATTCGCTTTGATGCAGGGCACGGGAATGCGTTGCAGCCTCCTGTTCCAGCAGCCATAACAGTTTGGCCAGGCTGGAAGAAGGACTGTGCACGGCAGCCCCGGATGGCGCCACGCCAGCGAGGGTGGCGCATTGGGCAGCCGCCCGCTGATCGTTGTACATGAGCGCCGCTGTCAGGGGCTGTCCTGCCGGGTCTGTCAGCAGCAAGGTCGATGAAGTGCCGTCCACGGCGATGGCAGCGGTCTGGCAGTGGCGCGTAGCCGCCAGCAACTGCCGGATCACCTGTACGGTCGCCTGCCACCAGTCCTCGGGTTGCTGTTCCCTCCATGCGGGATAGGGCGAGGTGGACGGAGGCAGGGATGTTTCGGCCTGTGCGAGGATTCTGCCCCGGTGATCGATACTGATGCCCCGGCAGCCGGATGTGCCCAGGTCGATGCCGATGCAGCAGTAGCGATCCGGGCGGGTGTCCACGCTGCTTCAGGGCAGTACGACCGGGGCAGGGGCTTCCCAGCCGGGCGCCCGGTGTTCTGCAACCACGGCGGTATAGATGCCGCCGCGCACATTGAAATCGGCGGTCAGTCGCATGAAGCGGGGTTGGGTGACGGCGACCAGGTCGTTCAGGATCCGGTTGGTCACGGCCTCATGGAAAGCCCCTTCGTCACGGAAGGACCACACGTACATTTTGAGTGCCTTGAGCTCCACGCAGTGCCGGTCGGGGATGTATTCCAGGTGCAGCGTGGCAAAATCCGGCTGACCGGTTTTGGGGCACAGGCAGGTGAATTCGGGAATGCGGATACGGATGGTGTAATCGCGTTCTGGTTGCGGGTTTTCGAAGGATTCCAGTGCTTTGCTGGGTTGGCTGGGCATGGTTGTTTTCTCGTCAGAATCGGATGGCGCGATTATACAGGGTTTGGGTGCGGCTGTGTTTTCCTGTGCAGTGCGTAAAAAAACATAATAAATACATATATAACAAATATATAAAAGAATAATTTAAAGTATTTTATTCGTCAGATAGTGCTTGTCTAGACCCCCCCGATTCCTGTATCTTTGCGCCCCATGCGTCTGGAAAAAATCAAACTCGCGGGCTTCAAGTCATTCGTCGATCCTACCACCGTGCCTTTCCCCAGTTCCCTGGTGGGTGTGGTCGGCCCCAATGGCTGCGGCAAGTCCAACGTCATCGACGCTGTGCGCTGGGTCATGGGCGAAAGCTCGGCCAAGATGCTGCGTGGCGAATCCATGGCGGATGTTATCTTCAACGGTTCCAGCGCCCGCAAGCCCGTGGGTGTGGCCAGTGTCGAGCTGGTGTTCGACAACAGTGACGGCAAGGCCGGTGGGCAGTATGCCCAGTACAACAGCATTTCCGCCAAACGCCAGGTGACACGTGATGGCCAATCGGCCTATTTCCTGAACGGGGTACGCTGCCGCCGCCGGGACATCACCGACCTGTTTCTGGGCACGGGCCTGGGGCCGCGCAGTTACGCCATCATCGAACAGGGTATGATCTCCCGCGTCATCGAGTCACGCCCGGAAGAGCTGCGGGTGTATCTGGAGGAGGCCGCCGGCATCTCCAAGTACAAGGAAAGGCGCAGGGAAACCGAAAACCGGATCCGCCATACCCGTGAGAACCTGGAGCGCCTCACCGATCTGCGTGACGAGATCGAGAAACAGCTGCGTCATCTCGAACGCCAGGCGGCCACGGCCGAGAAGTACAAGACTTTCAAGGCGGAAGAGCGCGAAGTCAATGCCGAACTGCTGCTGTTGCGGCTGAAGGCGCTTGAAGAAGCGCTGCAGCAGAAAGACCGGCAGATCGCCGAACAGAAAAACCGTTTCGAGGAGGCGCTGGCGCATCAGCGTCGCACCGAAAGTGGAATCGAAAAACAGCGTGAAGCGCACAACGACGCCAATGAGGTGTTCAACGAAGTGCAGGGACGCTTCTACGCGGCGGGCGCCGATATTGCCCGCATAGAAGAAGCCATCCAGTATGCCCGTGAATCCCGCCAGCGCAACGAAGCGGAACTGAAAAGGGCCCAACAGGCTCTGGAAGAAGCGCGTTCTCACCGCTCCCAGGACGAAGGCAAGCTGCAGCAGATGGCGCAGACCCTGATGCAGGATCAGCCCGAGCTGGAAATGATCCGGGCCCGAGCGGAAGAGTATGCCGAGAAGCAGCAGCTGGCCGAACAGGCGATGCAGGCTTGGCAGAGCGAATGGGATGATTTCAATGTCACCGCGACCGAACCCGCCCAGACCGCCCAGGTGGAGCGATCCCTGATCAATCAGCTTGAACAGCAGGAAATCCAGCTCAAGCGACGTCTGCAAAAGCTGGAAGATGAACGCCAGAAGCTCACGGATCTCAAGCTTCAGGCCGAAATCGGTGAACTGGAAGGACGGGAACAGGAAAAGACAGCACTGCTGGAAGAACTGCGTGAATCGGCGCTGACGATACAGGAAGCCATCGCTGAAGTTCGCGGTCTGCTGGAGCAGAAGCAGCAGGCCCTGGCGGATGCCCGCAGTGAACTGGAGACCGCGCGGGGCCGCCTGGTTTCCCTGCAAACCCTGCAGCAGGCTGCCATGGGTGATGATGACGAGGCTTTCAGTCACTGGCTGGAAGAGGCCGGTCTGGCGGATGCCCAGCGGATACTGGAGCAGATCCAGGTCGAGCCCCAATGGCAGCTGGCCGTGGAGGCTGTGCTGGGTAATCGCCTGCAGGGGTTGCTGGTGGATGACCTGGAACAGGTCGGAGTGAAACTGGACAGGCTGGAAAGCGGACATCTGCACCTTTTTGAAAGAGGGGCTGCCAGCGTCGGAAACGAGCAGGGCAGTCTTGCCGCTCAGGTGCAAGGGCCCGACCATCTGCGCCTGCTTCTCAGCAGGGTGCGCACCGCACAAAGTCTGGATGAAGCTATGGCCATGCGCAAGACGCTCGCTGCCGGCGAATTGGTCGTGACAGCGGAAGGTCTGTGCCTGGGTAACGGCTGGCTGCAGCTGGAAAAGGGGGATGCGAGTGCCGGCATGTTGGCCAGGGAACAGGAAATCCGTGAGCTGTCCGCCCGTGTCGAAACGCTGGAGCCGATGGTTGAATCCCTCAACCAGGAGCTTGCAGAAGGGCGGCGGCGACTGGCAGAGCAGGAACAGCGCCGTGGAGAACAGCAGCGTTCTTTCGAGCAGGTGAATCAGGAAGTGGCCGGCATACAGGCGCAGCTCAGCGGCAAACGGGCCAGGGCGGAGCATATCCGCCAGCGTGTGGAAGCCCTGGCACAGGACATGGAAGAGATCCGCACCCAGCTGGAGACGGACAAGCAGGGCATGGAAGAAGCCCGCCTGCGCCTGCACCGGGCGCTGGAGCAGATGGAAGTGTTCGGCGTGCAGCGCGAGCAACTGGCCGCGCGGCGGGAACGGCTGCAGAAAGAATTGGCCGACGCCCGCGAAGCAGCCCGCCAGGCGCGCAGTGAAGCCCATCAGATCGCGCTGCGCGTGGAGTCCATGCGCACCTCGGAGCAATCCCTGCGCGACGGCATCGAGCGCAGCCAGCAACAGCTTGCCCAGTACGAAGAGCGCTGCCAGATACTGCAGGAACAGCTGGAACAGGGTGATGAGCCTCTGAAGGAACAGCAGCAACAGCTCGAGAAGCTGCTGCAGAAACGAATCAGCGTTGAAGCAGAACTGAATGATGCGCGCAAGCAGCTCGAAAGCATCGATCATCGTCTGCGCGAACTGGACAAGGAACGCCACCAGGCGGAAGAACAGGTGCAGGTGCAGCGGGAAAAGCTCAACCAGGCCAACCTGTCCCGTCAGGAGGTTGTGGTGCGTATCACCACCCTGGAAGAACAGCTGGCCCAGACCGGCATGCAGCGGCAGGAACTGGAACAGAATCTCAGTGCCGAAGCCAATGTTAAAGACTGGGAAGAACGCTCGGGACTGCTGGCACGGCGCATCCAGCGTCTCGGCCCCATCAATCTGGCCGCCATCGATGAATTCAAGGAACAGAAGGAGCGCATGGAGTACATCGATGCCCAGCATGCGGATGTCACCAGCTCCCTGGAAACACTGGAAGAAGCGATCCGCAAGATCGACAAGGAAACCCGCACGCGCTTCAAGGAAACTTTCGACAAGGTCAACAGCGGCCTGAAGGCCATGTTTCCCAAGCTTTTCGGCGGTGGTCATGCCTATCTGGAACTGGTGGGGGAAGATCCGCTGGATGCCGGGGTGGCTATCATGGCGCGCCCCCCCGGCAAGCGGAACTCAAGCATTCATCTGCTTTCAGGGGGGGAGAAAGCACTCTCGGCGGTGGCGCTGGTGTTTTCCATCTTCCAGCTCAACCCAGCCCCTTTCTGTATGCTGGACGAGGTGGATGCGCCGCTGGACGATGCCAATGTGGGGCGCTTCTGCGAACTGGTCAAGGAGATGTCCGACGCCGTGCAGTTCATCTTCATCACCCACAACAAGGTCACCATGGCCATTTCCAACCAACTGCTGGGAGTCACCATGAGTGAACCCGGCGTCTCCCGTCTGGTTTCGGTGGATGTGGAAGAAGCGGCACAGATGGTGGCATTGTAATTTGTAATCAGCCCTGGTGTTCTGCTGCAATACCTTCAGGTACCGGGATTCAATACCGGAATACCAAGCGGGGCGCAGGGCATGGTATTCTTTTTGCTGTTTTTATGTGCCTCAAAAAGGAGATTCGTGATGAATGGGTTTAAAGAAATGCTGTTGTTGTCTGTTCTGATGCTCACGGTTATTCAGGGAGGGGCAGAAGAAGGTATTTTACCGATGGATCAATCCGGCGCTGCCAGCCATGGAGAGCGAAGCGAAGGCTGGTAGACCCCAGTAGCCGCGAGGCCGCACTGCTTACCCGTCGTGCGCATAGCGCCAGAGGGTAAGCAAAGTAGGCATCCAAACGCGGCGTCCAGTCATTGGGAGCCAAGTACGGAGCAGCAACGAGCTTGCGAAGTTGTTGCGTAGTGCTTGGTGACCAGGACGGCTGGGGCACGAATAGGTTGTCAAAGGCCGAGTCGATTTTGGGGACTGGGATGTCCCAAAATCTATCACGAGGCCGAAGACACGCTTGTTGCGGGTCAGGGGCCTGTTTATCTTTCTGTTCCGAGTTATTCTGTGAAAGAAGTAAATTCGGATACGCAATTGACTTTGTATCACCCTGCCTTGGGTGATTTTTCGGGGTTGGCGACAGTCAGTCGGGTAGGGATTGCTTCAACGGCCTTTGGAATTGGCGCCAAGGCAAGCAATTTTTATTCCATGGCTGCAGGAGACAACGTTACTGCCAGCGGTGTTTCATCTGTGGCTATGGGTGCTTTCACCAGCGCCAGTGGTGATGCTGCTGTAGCGACGGGCCTTTTGACTGCGGCTTCTGGCGCGCAGGCAATCGTCATGGGAGAAAGAACCATCGCTGATGACGATAATTCGTTGGTGATTGGTGAATTTAACGATACAGCAGGAGACAATTACTTTGTTGTTGGCAACGGATCCTTTAATCCGGCTGATACAGATCGCAGCAATGCTCTGGTATTAAACAAAAAGGGTGATCTGGGACTGGGTATCGGGCTTCCAGCCAATCGCCTGCATGTGGAGGCTGGTCCAGCCGCTAACAATGGATTCGTGACCAATTCCTATGTTGCCTTGATCAGGAATACCAATGACGATGTGAGTGCCGATGTGCTTGCGATTCAAACGGGTGCCAGGAACAAGCCAGGCTATGGTGCCAATCTGATCGGTTTTTTTGATGGTGATGGCAACCTATTTGGGCAGATCGAAGGAAATGGAAGCGGTGGAGTAGCGTATACGACTACTGGTGCTGATTATGCCGAATATCTGCCGTACAAATATCCGGGTGAAGCTCTGGAAGCCGCTGATGTAGTGGGTGTGTTTGGTGGCCGTATAAGTCACAAGACCCGGGATGCGGATCAATTACTGGTGATCACCGATCGTGCTGCAGTGCTGGGCAATACGCCTCTGGACAGGGAAGACACTGAGAATTACAAAGCTGTCTCGTAACTACTCACCCCTATCAGCATAGAGCTGTCCCGAAAAGGCCATTTGAATGGCGACCAGCGGATTGTATCCCTGATTTGCCATGGTCTGCAGGTAACTGGAGATGCGGCAATAGGC
>NZ_JBHNMF010000156.1:0-6910 GCF_048562965.1 Thiolapillus sp.
GCGCCCAGACAATTGGCTCCCGCTCAATCCGGGTGACCTGCTCGGAAGAGCCGGATGCGGGAAATCCGCACGTCCGGTTCTGTGAGGGTGAAAGCCAGCAATGGCCGATCTACTCGACTAATAGTTTTGCCTTCAGTTGCATTGACAATCCTCAATTCGAGATGCAAATCCCGTACCGGATTGCTGTTGTGTGAAAGGGATCACCGATTGAAGACGGGTGCAAAAGCCTGCAGGGCCTGGTATTCAGGTGTATTGACCAGCAATTGCCGATGACTGCCACAGCCTTTCATTTGGCCTTTGTCAAGGAGGATAATCTGGTCCATTTCAGGTAAGTCATTGATTTGGTGGGTTATCATGATAAAGCTGCGCTCTTCGCAATGGCGCAGCAGGTTCTTCATCAGCTGGCGTGACGTGACGGGGTCCAGACCTTCTGTGGGCTCGTCCAGGATCAGTACCGGAGCGTTCTTCAGCAGGCTGCGGGCAATAGCCAGACGGCGAGCCTCCCCACCGGATATTCTGAGTGCGGCTTCACCGATTTCCGTATTCAGCCCATCGGGCAGGGAGCGAATCCAGTCGAGGATGCAAGCGGTTTCGCAGGCGGCTTCGAGTTGCGCTTCCGTGGCCGAAGGATCGGCCAACAGCAGATTCTGCCGGATGCTGCCGATGAACAGGTGACTGTGCTGATCCACGACAGCAAGGTGCTGACGCAGTGATTCTGCGGGCCATGCTGCCAGGGATGAGCCCGCAAAGAAGACATCGCCCCTGTCGGGGGCGTGGAATTTGAGCATGAGGTTGACCAGTGTGCTTTTTCCGGCTCCCGTGGGGCCGAGTATGGCGGTCTTGCTGCCTACAGGGATGGTAAAGCTGATTTTTTCAAGGGCGGGCTGCCCGTTCCGGGGATAGTGGAAATCAACGTTCCTGAACTCGAAACCGAATGTGGAGGCCGCCGGGGATGTCAGCCGCGTCTCTTCTGCTATCAGCGGTTTCTGGTCCACGAGTGAAAACAGACGCCTGGCCGCGGCCAGTGTGCCATGCACCGACTGAAAGGCGAGCGGCAGGGGGGTGACCGCCTCGAAACTTGCCAGTGCAAACAGGGCGAACATGGGCAGATTGGCCGGAGGCATGCTGCCTTGGGCCACTGCCGGCGCCAGCAGCACCAGCATCAGCCACACCGTTGTCCATGCGCAGAGCAATACCATGGATTGTCCTGCAGAGGACCAGCGGCTCAGGGCCAGCTGGCTGGCGCCCAGGCTTTTACTGTGACCGCGCAGATTTTTTCCATGGGCGGTATCCGCCCCATACAGCACCAGCTCTCCCAGACCTTGCAGCGCGTCCACGGCATCTGTACGCAACCGGGAAGACGCCTCGATGATCTCCCTGCTTGCCACCGCGCTTTTTCCTGCAAGCCACCAGGGAAACAGCAGGCCGGCAATACATAGCAGCCCGGCTTCGGCCAGTGCCAGGCGGGGCTGTTGCCAGTACAGCCAGCCCAGGAACACCAGGCTGGCCATGGCGGCAACAGACAGGGGCAGCAGAATGCGCAGGTAGGTGTTGTCCAGGGCATCGATATCGCTGCCCATGCGGCTGAGCAGGTCTCCGCTCCGGTAGTCGCCGAGCCTGCCGGGGGCCAGAGGCTCCAGGTGCCTGTAGAACCATACACGCAGGCCGGACAGTACGCGCAGGGTGGCGTCATGGGTGATGAGACGCTCACCATAGCGGCCGGTAGTGCGAACAATGGCGCAGGCGCGAATAATGGCTGCCGGGGTGAAATAGTTCATGGTCACACCTGCGATGCCGGCCAGTCCCATGGCCGCGATGAACCAGCCCGACGTGCTCATGAGCACCACGTTGGCCAGCAGGGTGACCAGGGAAAGCAGCAGGCCCAGCGCCAGCCAGCCGTAATAAGGCCGGAAAAGGCGGACTAGGCGCAGAAAATCCTTCATCTTCCCTCACCGTAGGCGCCCAGCATATCGGCATAGAGGCCACCGCCTTCGAGCAACGAGCGGTGATTGCCCTGTTCCACGATGCGTCCCTGCTGCAGCACCAGGATTCTGTCAGCCTGGTACACGCTGTGCAGGCGGTGGGCGATGGTGATCAGCGTGGCCTGTTCCGACAGCCTGTCCACAGCCTGCTGGATCTGCCGTTCGCTTTCCAGGTCGAGATTGGCGGTGGGCTCGTCCAGGAGTATGAGTCGCGCCTGCCGCAGAAAGGCCCTTGCCAGTGCGATGCGCTGAACCTGCCCGCCGGAGAGTTTCCTTCCGCCTTCGCCAACCACGGTGTCGAATTGCGCGGGCAGGGCCAGGATGAAATCGAGACAGCGGGCGCTGTCTGCAGCGGTTTTTGCTTCGTCCAGGGTGGCCTCGGGCCTGCCCAGGCGGATATTGTCCAGGACCGATCCGTAAAACAGATGGGGCGATTGGGGCACCCAGGCGATTTCGTGGCGCCAGCTTTTCATGTCCATTTGCTGCAGCGGCTGGCCGTCCGCCATGATCTTTCCCTTTGTCGGCTCCAGAAATCCCATGAGCAGGTTGAACAGGGTGGATTTTCCTGCACCGCTGGGGCCGACGATGGCGAGGCGTTCGCCAGTCCCGATATCGAGATCAAGGTCGTGCAATGCCTCGCTGTTTTCTGCATAGGCAAACCCGACATTGTCCAGGCGCAGGGATACCCCCGATCTTTGCCTGGGCTGAAAGGGCCGGGTGCCGGTCTGTCGCCATGGCGGCGGGGTATCGAGGATCTGTATCAGTTGTTCTGCGGCACCGATGGCCTCCATGCGATCGTGATAGGTGCTGCCCATGTTGCGCAGGGGCAGGTAGAATTCCGGCGCCAGCAGCAGTACATAGAAACCGTGGATGAATTCCATCTGCCCCCAGTAGAGGCGGAAACCGATGATGACAGCCACCACTGCAATGCTCACGGTGGCAAAGAATTCCAGGGTGAAGGAAGACAGGAATGCAAGGCGCAGCACGGACAGGGTGTGGCGGCGGTAGCTATCGGACATCTGCCGGACGACTTCCGCTTCCCGGCGGCTGGCGTTGAACAGTTTGAGGGTGGTAAGTCCCTGGATCACATCCAGAAAGTGCGCATTCATGCGCGTCAGTTGCCGCCACTGGCGCTGGTTGTGTTTTTCAGCACCCTTGCCGATGAGGATCATGAAAAGTGGTACCAGGGGGGCAGTAATGACAAGTATGAGAGCCGCTATCCAGTCACGCGGCGCAATGAAGATCAGCAGTGTGAAGGGGATGACCGTCATGAAGATGGCTGCCGGCAGATAGCGGGAATAGTAACCGCCCAGTGCCTCGATACCATCGCTGAGGCTGGTGGCCAGCCCGCCGCTGGGATGGTTTGCAGTGCCGGCGGGACCCAGCGCACGCAGATGATCGAACAGCTCGGAACGCAGGCGGTGTTTGAGCTTGACGGCCGCATGGGCGGAACAGTGTTCGCTGCCCCAGCCCAGCAGGGCACGAAGGGGAAACAGGGAAAGCAACCCGATCAGTTGTACCTGCCGGCTTTCCAGGTCCTGGCCCTGAAAACTGACGGCGTCGATGATGTCCGCCAGCAGCCAGGCCTGGATGGCGAGCACAAGGCCGTTCAGCCAGCCCAGACCGATGGCGCGGCGCAGCCAGGGTTCGGCTGCGGCTTTCTGCTGCTTGAGCCAGGATGCTGCTTCCACGCCCGTCTATCTGCTGATGGGCGCCAAACCCAGCCCGGTGACTATCCGGGAAAACAGGCGGCTAGCTGTCCTCTTCATCGTTTGCGATGCTTTCCTGGTGTTGTTCCGCTTCGTACCAGAGCACGTTGATGATGCCGAATGCCAATGCCAGCAGCACGCCCAGAATCCAGGTGAAATACCACATATTCTGTCTCTCCTATCAGTAGGCTGAAAAGCGCCCTTCGATTTCTTCGGTGGTGACCTTGCCCCACATCTTGTAATAGTTCCACAAGGTGTAGCCCAGGATGATGGGCAGGAAGATCATAACGGCCCAGAACATCACCGTAAGTGTCAGGTGGCTGGAGGTGGCGTCCCAGATCGTCAGGCTGTGATTGGGGTTCGTGCTGGACGGCATGATGAACGGGAACAGGGAGATCCCGGCCGTCATGATGATGCCTGCCAGCGTCAGGGCGCTGGTGACGAAACCGAATCCCGGCCTGCCTGCCCTGGACAGCAGCATGGTCAGCCCGGCACCGGCAAACCCCATCAGGGGAAACACCAGTGTCAGCGGCATGTTGCGATAGTTGTCGAACCAGGCACCGGCTGAAACCTCCACGGTTTTCACCAGAGGATTCGACGCATCATTGGGGGAAGGCATGGAGATGATGTGATAACCGTCCATGCCGAATGCCAGCCAGATGCCGCCAACGGCAAACAGGGCGACAGTGGCGAGTCCGCTGTAGATTACCCACCGGCCGGCGCTTGCCGCCAGTTCGCCGCTGGTGCGCATCTGCAGCCAGATGGCGCCGTGCATGGTCAGCATGGCCACCGCCACCAGACCGCACACCAGTGCGAAGGGATGAAAAAGCGCGAAGAATGATCCGGTATAGAAAGGCCGCATGAATTCATCCATATGGAAAGGCACGCCCAGCAGCAGATTGCCGAAGGCGATGCCAAATACCAGTGGTGGCACGAAGCTGCCGATGAACAGCCCGATGTCCCAGCTGTTGCGCCACTTGCTGTTTTCAAACTTGCTGCGGTAGTCGAAGCCCACGGGGCGGAAGAACAGGGCGAACAGCACCAGCAGCATGGCGAAGTAGAAGCCCGAAAAGGCAGCGGCATAGACCATGGGCCAGGCGGCGAACAGGGCGCCGCCGGCGGTGATGAACCATACCTGGTTGCCGTCCCAGTGGGGGCCGACGGTGTTTATCATGACGCGCCTTTGCGCATCGGTCTTGCCGATGAGGAGCAACAGGTTGCCCACACCCATGTCCATCCCGTCTGCAATGGCAAAGCCGATGAAAAGAATGCCGATGAGCAGCCACCAGACCAGTTTCAGTGTTTCGTAGTCCATGATCATGGCAATATCTCCTGTTCTGCTTTCTGCCGGGGCTGGTCGGCGAGCACGCCACCGGCACCCTGTTCGAAGTGATAGCGTCCCGTGTGCAGGCTGCTGGGTCCCTTGCGGGCGAAATGGAACATGAGCCACATCTCGATGATCAGGAGTATGGTGTAGAAGATGACAAAACCGGTGATGCTGATGATGAGGTCTGTGACCGTCAGGCTGGACGTGGCCAGGAAAGTGGGCAGCACTTCACCGATGGCCCAGGGCTGGCGTCCGTACTCAGCCACGAACCAGCCGAATTCGATGGCGATCCAGGGCAGGGGAATACCATACAGGGCCAGGCGCAACAGCCAGCGCTTTTTCTCGATCACCCGCTTGGCGTTGTAGTAGAAGGCCATGATGAATATGAACAGCATGGTAAAACCGGATGCCACCATGATGCGGAAGCCCCAGAAAACCGGCGCCACATCGGGGATACTGTCCCTCACGGCCATCTGGATCTGCGCTTCGGTGGCATCGATCACATCAGGTGTATAGCGCTTGAGCAACAGACCATAACCCAGGTCTTTCTTCACCTTTTCGAAAGCGGCAATGGTCTGTTCGCTCTTGTCCCCCGCACGCAGCTTGACCAGCAGTCCATAGGCGATCATGCCGTTGCGGATGCGCTTTTCGTGTTCTTTCATGAGGTCCTTGAGCCCCATGACTTCTTCGTCCAGCGAGCGGGTGGCAATAATGCCCATCACATAGGGAACCTTGATGGCGCCGTGGGTTTCCTGGGCTTCATTGTCCGGCATGCCCATCAGCGTGAAAGCTGCCGGGGCTTCTTCTGTCTCCCATTCGGCTTCGATGGCCGCCAGTTTTACCCGCTGCACATCGCCCACCTCGTAACCGCTCTCGTCGCCGAGGATGATGACCGAGAAAATGGAGGCGAGTCCAAAGCCCGCGGCAACCGAGAAGGAGCGCTTGGCAAAGGCCAGGTCCCTGCCTTTGAGGATGTACCAGGAGCTGATGCCGAGCACGAACATGGATGCAGCCACATAGCCACCGGCGACCGTATGAATAAACTTGACCTGAGCGACAGGATTGAATATCAGGTCGGCAAAGCTGGTCATTTCCATGCGCATGGTTTCGTAGCTGAATTCGGCGCCGACGGGATTCTGCATCCAGCCGTTGGCGATGAGAATCCACAGGGCGGACAGGTTGGTGCCGATAGCCGTCAGAAAAGTCACCGCCAGATGCTGACGTTTGCTGAGGCGTTCCCAGCCGAGGAAGAACATGCCGACGAAGGTGGATTCCAGGAAGAAGGCCATCAGGCCTTCGATCGCCAGGGGTGCGCCGAACACGTCACCGACATAGTGAGAGTAATAGGCCCAGTTGGTGCCGAACTGGAACTCCATGGTCAGGCCCGTGGTCACCCCCAGGGCGAAGTTGATGCCGAACAGCTTACCCCAGAAACGGGTCATGTCCTTGTAGATCTGGCGGCCGGTCATGACATACACCGATTCCATGATGACCAGAATCCAGGTCATGCCCAGGGTCAGTGGTACGAATATGAAGTGATATAAAACAGTGACGGCAAACTGCCAGCGCGACAGCTCGACCATTGTCGGATCAAGCATGGTCTCCTCCCTTTTGACTGGATCGCATCAGCCTGATACGGCAAAAAAAGCAACAGGCAGCTGCGGTACCTTCGAGGGTTCTCTTGCTTTTGTTATTCAGAACCCGGGTGTGTTCTTTTTAACTTTATGTCATCTTCCGTAAAGTGGGCAACAGCTTTCTGCTATATCCACAAATATTAAATGGTTCCCGTGGCGGGCCGAATACCGTTTTCCAAAATAAAAAAGTCCCTGCGGGCGGGGGTATTTCAGGGATAATGTTTCCATTGTCAGTATCGGTGGAATGAAAGTTGAATT
>NZ_JBHNMF010000157.1:0-6905 GCF_048562965.1 Thiolapillus sp.
GCCATTTCCTTGTTATACGGCCCGGCTCTGATTTGCGGTTATACTGTACCATGTACCCTGTACCAATTCAAGTGATATATGTACCTGAAATGTCAAATAATAAGATAAGGTTACATTATCAACACTAACAGCGGGGTCAGGGCAGAATTGAGCTGCCAGGGCGGGGATTCCGAAAACTTACTCCAAATATTACTCACTGAGTGGAGAGTAGGAGTGGATTCGATTTGCCAGGGTTTCAGTTGTCTACTAGAATATAATGGAATACAACATAAAGGCATTACATTTTACCCAGGAGAGCAAAATGCCATTAAACACATTACAAAGTCTGGGGAAGCACACGGACGAACAAGTCGTCATGTCCGCCATACATTCCTTCTATACGACCAGGAAGCATAACCACAACACCGAATCATCCTTTACCCGTGTGATCAAGTTGCTCAGTGAACACATGGCCGATATGAAGATGCAGGCTGATTCAGCCGAGATGACCGATGCGGAATTACTGCTGGCCGTCTACAAGGAAATTATCGAAAAGTTGTCTGGAGCAAAAAGCCAGCGCCATCAGTTGATCCTGGAAGGCGTCCGTCGATTCAACGAAATGATCGAACGCGCCGGTGGCGGCTATACTGCTGCCGAGGTGGCAGACCTTTTAGGGATCTCCCCCCAAGCAGTGGGCAAAAAAAGAAAACGCAACCAGTTATTGGCTGTGCGTCGCGGTGAACACGCCATCTATCCCGTCTGGCAGTTCAAGGGAAATGAGGTGGTAAACGGGCTCAAGGACCTGCTTGAGGAACTGGAAGGCCTGAGTACGGCCATGAAAACGCAGTTCCTGTTGGGCATCGATTCCGAGTATGAGATGTCCCGTATCGAATACCTGCAATCAAACGGGCTGGATGAAGGACTACTTCGCAAGGCACGACAATTGGGAGAGCAAGGAGCTCGTTGATGGATATCGATCCGCGCAAGATCGTTGATAAGTGCAAATATGTGGAATTGTCCCCTGGGGACAAGATGCTGCGCATCACCAAGGGCAAGCATTCGAGCGCTATTTACTATGGTAGGAAGGCATTGTATCGCTGGGATGCGAATGACAATGGCTATGGCGTCATGTATACCGCGAAGGATATAGATACCGCCTTCGCCGAAACCTTCGGACACGATATTGTAGACGAAAAGGATCTTGCGGAAGACAAGTTCATCGGCCTGGCGGATTTGATGAGCCGCAATGTTTGGGAGCTTACGGTGAAACGGCCTTTGACGCTACTCAACCTGACAGGGAGGTCACTGATTCGGCTAAATCTGGATGCATCCTTCATCAGCAACACAGACTACAAGCTGGCACGGAGCATTTCTTCAATAGCCTACGAAAACCAATGCGATGGCATTTTCTATCAATCCAGAGCGCACCCCGGGGCTTTGCCTATGCCTTGTTTGACCGGACGGAAGCTGCGTTGGAAGAAGCGTGTTTGGGATCGCTGGGGGATTGGAGCAATGAATTCCACGGACGAACCATTGATGCTGTTTTGACAGACCAAGGCTGGTACCTGTACGACCCCAATCATGATGTGTATTGACATTATCCCCGGGGGAGTGTGTTAAACGGAATAGGACTTAAAAGCATGGACGACAAAGAATTATCAGATTGGCTCAAGAAAAGACTTGGCACCAAGGACACGTTGTGCATCGCACACTCCGGATGGTTCTGCAAGGTCGCAGTCCTTGGCAAGGACGCACCGGCCCTTATTCAGACCGATCCCGAAAGGAAATCGCTCACACAACTGAAGAAACTGGCCAGGGCGGGGTTGCTTCAGCATGTTGTAACCGATCTTCAGACTTTGGAAGAAATCTCCGAATATAAAGCAGAATGGAAATGCGAGAACTTCAGTGAAGCGGAGGTGGAGAGCTTCATCCAAAAGCGACAGGAAGCCTTGGGAAAGCCGGTGTTTGGGAAAAAAGGCCGGGGAAAGGAGATTTCCCAGAAAACCGCTTGGAAGGTATGGGCGGAAGCAGGGGGATGCTGCATGTACGAGGGGTGTGCAGCAGACTTATCTGGAATCTCCCTGCATACCAAGGTGGCTAGGATCGGGTATTTGGCTCATATCATCGCATCAAGCCCAGACGGCCCCAGGGGGAATGGTGAAAGATCCGCTCAACTTTCCGATGATCCAGAAAACATCATGCTTATGTGCGATGCACATCATCGCCTGATCGACAGCTATGCTCCTTTGGAGCCTCCAGAAGAACGGTTGCAAGGAATGCGCCGCCGTCACGTGGAAAAAGTTAAATCCTTGCGAAAAGCGATGACCTATCCTGTAGCACGGGCTGTTACCTTGCTCGCCGACCTTGCTGGTGTGCCCACCTATTTCCGTGATACCCAGTTTCAGGAGGCGCTGCTGGCCGAAAAATATGCCATGGCGCCAAGGGTGGAGCACTTACTGAGAAGAACAGCACAGCGTGACGACCGAAGTAAACCAGGATTTTGGTACTACTACCTTCATGAACATGAAAACGACATACGGCGGTTCTCGGGATTTGTCAAAGAAGTTTTCAAAGACGAAGGTCGGGCACTGGGAGTATTCCCATTGCATCACATCGCGATGCTTGTTTTGGCGGGGCGGATCGTTGGGGAGGCCTCTCCCGTCGAAGTATTTCAATATGATCGACAGCAAAGAACGTGGTGTTGGCACAACAATGTGCAGCCACACCCGGAAGGAACCTTCAGGGCGACCGGACTGAAGCAAGGGCAGGCCAAGGAGGCTTTGCTATCCGTAGAACTTACCGCATCCATCGACGAAAATGCTTTGCCGGACTCCCTCATTGAAGGAGTCGAAGCTAAAACATTGCCGTGGATCCGCATCCAAACGGAAACTCCGAATGCAAACATCATCCGCCGCGCCGAAGACCTCCAACAGTTCCGAACAATTTGTCGTCGGGTGATCAACCATATCCAGGACGAATTGCGCGCGGAGCAAGTCCACCTGGTTGTCGTCAGTCCTGCCAGCATGGCATTCGCGCTGGGGCAGATGCTCCAAGCGGGGAATCATCCGCCGTATGTTGTGTATGACCGCGCAAATCATGGCACCTCTTTTTCTCCGGCATTGACCATTACAGGACAAGGCGTGTCGGCTGACGCCCACAATGATACCTTTACTGTCTATTATCGATGAGGATAACCGAACATGAGTTTTTTCCCCAGTAAAACACTCGTAGCAAGCGCACTGAAAACCCGTAGCCGGCGTTTGGCCGAGGCGGCAGCTTCCGCGAAGTCTGACGTGTCATATCCTACGCCTAGCCTGGAAGGACTAACACCGAACATCTATGAACAAGCATTGAGAGAGGTCAACGACCACATTACCCTGGATGAGAGTCTCGTTGAAAAAGCCAAGGAGGCCTACGAAGAGGTTGGTCGTTATTTAGTAAAAAAACTCCATTGGGAAACAAACGACATTGAGATCGTGCCGCAAGGGTCCGCCGCAACCCAGACATTGATCCGCTCCCCGGGTCGGAAGGATTTCGACATCGACGCCGTGTGTAAGGTCAATATCAACCGTATTGAAGCAGACGACCCGATTGGCTTCTTCGAGACCATTGGCGACGCTCTAAAGAGGCGGTATGGAAAGGATGTGAACCCAAAGAATCGATGCTGGAATATCAACTTTGTAGGCCATGGGTTCTATCTGGAATTCACTCCTTCGGCACCACTGGAAACGGTTTCACTGAAGCAGCGGGCGAGCATGGGCCTTGCCGTCGCTTTTGAACCAAGCTATCAGGCAACCGCACTAGGCGTGGTAGACAACAAAGAGCGTGGTTGGAAACCATCCAACCCAGAAGGTTTCGCCCATTGGGTCTCTGATACGGCGCAGTTACAATTGGTGCTAAGGCAAAGGCTCTCAGAAGAAGCGGTTGCTGCCGCCGGTGTAAATCCCGTACCTGATCAGAATGTTGCGATACATGACACCCTCCAAACGGCAATTCGGCTATTCAAGCGGCACCGCGATATGTGTGTACGCAGGAATGCCTTTCAGTCAAAGTATCAGCCTATTTCGGTGATTCTTGTTACCCTGGTCACCGGTATTTATAAGGGGCTGGCTAAATTGGGCCATACCTATGAGCATCCCATAGCGCTGCTGACAGACTTGGCGGAATTGCTACCACACATGATTGAGCACCGCGACAATGATGAATGGTGGGTCGCCAACCCGACCGTGGAAGGTGAGAATTTTGCAGAAAAGTGGAACATGGACGGGGGCAAACGCAAGGATGCTTTCGATTCCTGGTGCAAACTCCTCGCGGCCGATCTGCAAAGACTGCTGAAAGCGTCCACGCCGGAGGAAGCCAGAAAGGTTGCCCAAGAGGTTTTTGGAACGGGATCGGATCAGCGGGATCCAGATGACGGAAATATGCCGCCGAAGCCCGAAAGGCAGCACCCCGTTATACCGGTAAAACCCAGTAACGGACTGGCCTGACCATTACGGAATGACATTGAACCTTGATCTGATCAAGGCGAAGTACCCGTTTCTTCGGATTCCTGCGAGTCAACATAACTCAAAGGAAATCGTTTTCACCCTTGATCTCGGCGCCTTGTCTCTGCCGCCGGAGAGGAGAATCGAAACAGCCGAACTGGTGTTAACGAGGGGGTTTCCTGAAAAGGGTAAGGCAAGAATCCGGCTTTCCAAAGAAGCGATCCTGGCTTTGCCCCATGTAGAAGAAAATGGATGGGTTTGCCTAAATGGTGACCCTGGACCAGGATACGGGTGGCCACCGGAAGACCGCATCATGGAGACGCTGTACCGTTTTCAGGAATTCATCTGGGAATGGGGCCAAGGGCAACTGGATTTCGATTTCTACGATGAACCATTAAATTATTGGTATATTTGGGTTAAACAGGCTGTATACGGCGATATCCCCATTAGAAAAGTATGGACAACGAATGACCGGCCATCGAAATCTTGTGTCAGGGAAGGACGGCTCTTGCTCCCAGACCGCATTGCATTAGTTGGTGATGGCAAGTTGGTACGAAGACTGGCACAATCCCGAAGAAAGGACATTCAACAGGAAGTCTCGGTCCGAATTGCAGACATTCCTATAGACGTCCCCCTGGTACCCTCGACATGGCCAAAAACCGACAGCGAACTGGAACGCCTACTATTCAGCCGACTGAACCACGAAGATCGGCACCGGTTTCTTCTACCGGAAGGAGAGCGCAGGAAGGGAAGGGGACAATATCGAGTGATTTTGCTCCGACATATGGAGCATGGCTATGCCTTCTTAATGCCCGGCGGACCGCACATCAGCATTGGATCCGGCAAACATAGGCGTACCTACAAGCCACCCCGCTCTGTAATCCCCCTGACCGTGGAGCGCTTAGATCCTTCTTGGACAGTGGGAAGAGATCAGCACCCGGAAGTATATAGACGACAGCAACAGCGTGTGTTGATCATAGGACTGGGCGCGTTGGGTAGCCCCGTGGCCGACCATTTGGCCAAGGCCGGCGTCGGGGAACTTACATTGGTGGATGATGACACCCTGGAGCCGGCTAATCTGGGGCGACACCTGTTGGGCGCAAATGCCTTGGAACAACCGAAGGTGGAAGGCATGTCGAATCACCTGTCACGAACCTATCCCGCAGTCCGAGTCAAACCGATAAAGCAGAATATTGAGGATTGGTTGATTGATAACCGGCTGGACCACTATGACCTTGTTCTTGACCTGACGGGGATGGAAGAAGTGAGAAGATTGTTGGATCGGCATCGGCGACGACATCCCTGTCCCCTGCTCATCGCTTGGATGGAGCCCTTCGTGGTTGCGGCACACGCCTGCCTCCTTCCAAAGGATGTTCCTTGGATTCATAATGGCAAGGATCACCTAGAGTTTTTACAAGCCGTAACCTGGCCAGATGAGGTGGTCCAACAAGAACCTGGGTGTTCCACAAGATTTCAAAGTTATACAGCCGTCTCAGCCGCCTATGCAGTTGCGCTCGTGGCGGAGAAGGCGCTGGATGCCCTAGACAAAGGAATCAAACAGCAAAAGGTGTACAGCTGGACAAGAAGCCAAACCTATCTTGACAAGGCGTGGGACCACCTTAAGCTTCGAGAGTGGGCACAAAGAGACGACAGGGGCAATGGGTTGCCCGTGGATGGAACACTCATCGAGCGCTCGTTTCCACCGGAGATGATGGACCCGTGAACCCCGCGCCCAGAATATTTTGGTATCCATTACAGAAGCGTTATATATTATTCACGCCGGACATTCTGGCGCACATATATGAATATCAGCAGAAATGGCCATGGAGCCGTGAAGCTGGAGGAGAACTGTTCACGCCGGACCCAGAGGCGGACGGTTTGGTGATCGTTGCCGCATCAGGACCGTCCCGCAAGGACACCAGAAAGCGATATTACTTCAACCAGGATCCCCAAACAGCGACTCGTGAGCGGGAACGCCAGTACAAGCAAGGGCTACACGCAGTTGGACTGTGGCACACCCATCCACAACAAAACCCAACACCTTCTTGGCAGGACAAAAAAACCGCCAAGCAATACTTTGATGATTTCGAAGGGGCGAGAAACAGATACCTATTGGTGGTTATGGGAAAAAATGAACCAGCGCCAAATATGTCAGTATGGTCTATTGAGACAAAGGGATGGGTAGAGCTTATTGAGTAGTGATCGACAAAGATACGCAATTCGTAATTGCCACAGCGCATTCCCTATCTAACCTCCACAGGCCGAAATAAATTGGAGGATTCCGTTCATGGAAACGCTGCATTGCCTTTTAAAACTACTCCTTAGGCTATCCGTACATATTCGGCGAAATATTTTCATAGAATTACCTAAGTGGCTGTATTTATGGGGAAATTATTGTTTGTTTTGTTCCTCAGAAATGGAGACTTCATTTTTTCTTGAAGC
>NZ_JBHNMF010000158.1:0-6844 GCF_048562965.1 Thiolapillus sp.
TTTTCTGCTGTCAATTAGCCAGTTTTGGCCTGTTATAGGCAGTTTTCACTCCTGCGTTAGCCCCCACCTTGATCAAATCGCCTGCTGCAATGTCTTCCAAGCGACATCCCAGGCGATCCGCTCCTGCTCCAGACGGACGTTCTGTCCCCAGGTATTGCGTTTGATGGCCTGATATACCGCCTGCTCATGGTCACTCAGCAAGGGCAATGTTTCCGCAGCATGCTGATCCTTCTCCTCCACCCACAGATCTTGATGGCTTCGGAGGGTCGCTTCGTCCATCAATACAGATTTCAGCTCAGGGAGATAGGTTCCTGCACGATTAAGAATCGCAAAGCCATGCGTGTCCAAATCCCCCCAGTAGAGGCAGTGGGCCTTGGCGACCCAGGGCAGACGATCCAGCACGTCAACCCCATAACCCAGCTGCATGATGACAACCGACCCCGGCAAATCATCAAAGGCAAGACCAGTCTGCAGATTCTCGACGATGAAGACATTGCTAACAGGGAGATCGAGTTCAGCCAATTGTTCCCAGGGCGCTGATATGTCGCCCAATCCGCCAACACATTGTCTCAGGCCATCATCCAGTATGCGCAAACGGATGAGTTGCGGTGGTACTTTGAGCCCGCAGATTTGAAAGAAATCACCTTCGGTCGAGGATTCGCCTCGCACAGCATCAACAAGGTCAGCCAAAAGCCGCTTACGTTTTTCAAGCCACTTGCTATCCAGACCAGTCACGGGCAGTTGCCTAGGATAAAGGTTGGAAGCAGGATTCTTCTCGATCCAGGCGACCATATCCATCAGGCGTCGATAATCCGCCTCGCTGTAATCTGCGAGAATAGCAAAATAACGAGGCAGCTTGCTGCCAAGCTGGGGCCAACGTGCGATAAGATCCCTATATCGCTGTTGAGCTCGATCCCAGCGATCTGCCTCTCCAATCCATTGTGCAACTTCGCCGGGGCCAGACAGCAGCAGTTTCTCGGGAACAGGCTGTGTTCCCAGCTTGCGCCAACGCCTTTCGCTCCAGGAAAGTAATCCGACACCATTCCAGGATTGCCAGGCTGCTACCCAAGCCCGAACGTCTTCAACTTGCTTCAGTGCCTGGTTTTCCGTGGGGATACCCAAAGTAACCTCAAGCGGCCAGGTGCTCGCTTCTGGCTGTTCCGGGTCGCCACTTTTCTCCAGCCACTCCCGGTGCTTATTTTTGAAGCGGCGCTTCAACTCCTTTTGCACATCATCAGGAAATTTCAATACTTGCCTCCTGATGTGTATGAGCGGGCAGCTTCAGGTGCTGTTGCTCCGAATCATATTCGATCATCAAGACACCTGAGATGCGCCTATCACTGATATCGATAAAGCAGGCACCACCAATAAACGGTTCCAGAGTCATGACCGATTTCAGCGGTGTGGCGACAATCATCTGAAAACCGAAGTTTTTGAAGATATTCATCGCCAACGCAGTAAACTCGTTGTCTGCCTTGTCAAAGGCCTCGTCGAGCACCACCGGCGCATACATGGGCACACCATGCTCATTACCGCCCAACTGGTAGCGCAGTGCGGCAGCCAGACAGGTCGTGGCTAGCTTCTGCCGTTGGCCACCCGATTTACCCGAACCACTGCGATAGACTTCCACCTCGACACCGCTCTCATCGGTCTCCCTGCCAATAAACTCCATGTGCTGCCGGACATCCAACACTGCCTGTCGCCAGCGCTTGTTCTCTGGCTCCTGACTGGAAAGACGCTCCACCAGACGACGTAATGCCAGAAAGCGCGACTCCGCCAACTCGCGGTCCTCGCTCCAGGCATGGCTTAGAGCCTGCTGGATCTCCTGCTTGAATTCGCGCACATCCGGTAGCTGCCGGTCGCTGGGATCGATTTGCAAAAAGGTGGTTTGGTTGGTGCTCTGATTGAATGGCACCTGGGCAAGGCTGTCGTTGACCAGATCCATGCGCTCCAGGATTTCCTTGCGCGCATCGCTCAGATAGGTCGAAAGCGCCGCCAGATTTTGGTGGCTCTGACTCTCCAGCAATTCAAAAAATCGCTGCTCATGGGCCGGAAGACCATCGGTCTCCAATCGGGTCAACTTGGCAAAAAAATCAGGTGCTGCAGCAAGGGTCGCATCGAGACCCTCCGCCTCGGCAGGCCAGTCATGGACAAACTTATCGAATCGTTTTTCAATGAAGCGCTCACATTCACTCATCAACCGGTTGATCTCACCGATCTCCTGATTGATCGACCGTTCCACCGTTCGAATCAGGCTATCCAAATTATCCAGCCGCACTGGATCCCGCAGTGCATCGAATCGTTCGTCCAACCCCTGTTGTTGACGAGGTGTCAACGGAACTATGGTTGGATCATCCTGGAGGTTCTTTAAGGTCTCCTCGTGTTCATCGACTTTACCGACGACCTTCTCATAGTCGATGGTTGTCTTGCGCAGGGCTCCATCGGCATCCTTGACCACCTTCTTCTGCCGCTCAATCTGATCGGCCACATTCTTCAGCTCCGTGTTGCCTTCCAAGGCATCACGAATCCGGCGTTCCAGTTTATCGATACCCGTCAGCAACGGAGCAACGTCCACTTCCTGCCACTGCAGATTCACTAGAGTCTGGCAGTGGATCGCGCGTTTGGCACGGGCACCCTCCTGTTCGGTTAGTGCCTTAATTCGTTCTTCCAGATCAGAGATCTTGTCCGCAAGCTCCTGGGCCTGCTTGCGGTAAAGTGCCAGCTTCTCGCGGTTATCAAAGCCTAATACCCAATACCTGCGATCACCGACATCGCGACGGTCATCCTTCTCGTGTCGGGTCTTGCTGTGTTTGACCTGTCCTTCGCAGGTCAAAGCCCGGTCTGCACGCCGAAAGGACTGAATGGAATCAACACAGGCGTAGTCGAATCGTCGACGTAGCTCCGTACTCAACCACTCAGATTGATTGCACTCTTTGATGTTTAGCTTGAGTACCAGTGAATCGGTGCCGACTGGTCTGACCTGCTGGCGATCTACCTGTCCCGTGCGGTAATAGACCAAGCGCTGGCCCAGATGGCGACTGTTAATGTGATTGGAAAGCGCGGAATAGTGGCGTTCATCCACCAGCAGGGAGAGCGCAAAGCCATGCAGCACCCGCTCTATGGCCCCTTGCCACTCTGCCTCGTCAGCTTTCACCTCGATGAGCTCACCGATGAAGGGCAGTGCCCTCTCCGATACGCCGATGGCAGTGGCAATCTCATAACGCAGATCCAACATGTGCGCGGGGATATTGGAGGGCTGTCGTTCCAGGGCCTTCACCTCTCCGGCTGTCTGGGTGAACGCCGTCTCGGCCTCCCTTTTCTGAATCACCAAAAGATCCCGCTTTTCGCGGATCTCGCTACTACCACTCTCCCAACGCTCAAGCTCCTGACGCGCCTCACCAACCAGCTCGGCAAACCGGTGGGGTGAATCGGGAAAAACCCAGTCGAGTTGCCTACAGGCTTCCTTTGCCTGTCCCTGCTTTCTCAGGCACTGCTCGCGTTGCTGCTCCAGGGTAGACTTCTCCGCTTGCCAGGTTTCCACCTGGTCACCACCAACCTCCCTGTGCAGATGCTCCAGTTCACGCAAGGTATCGTTGTGCTGGTTGAGCACAGCCTGTTTCCGGCTGATCGCACCTTCCAATCCGTCGGCCTGAATATTCAAGCGCTCAATCTGCTCTTTCAGCAGTTCGATACGTCGACGTCCACCGTAACTATCGATTCCGGTCAGTAGTTCGTTGAGGCCACTGCGTTCATTCAGTAGCGACTCCCGCTGCTGATGCTTTTCTCGCGCCGGAACCAGGGCCTCCACTTGCTGGCGCGCGGTGACCACTGCCTGGTGTGTCGCATTGAGCTCATCGAACTCGCTGACCAGTCGATCGGCCACTTCGAAGGTCGCCGGTTTGTCCAGCATGAAGTCCCGCAGGAGGGTATTGAGGTCGCCGAGATTCTTGGCCGATTGAGTCTTGTGCAGCAGACGCAACGCCATCTCGTTCTCGATGCCGAGCAGTCGGCAAAATCGCTCTGAGTAAGGTCGGAACTCACGGCGGCTGAACGCATCCGGGAACTCCTGTCTGAGCTTGCGCACATCAAGGTTGGACTGACCGAACACCTCCAACTCATTAAGCTCAAACGGACGCTCGAAGATCATGAAGTGGCGATTAACATCACCCTGTCCATTGGCATTTCCGCGCAGCCAGAACACCTGCACCAGCACCACATGCTGACCCAATACGTTCCGGTAGGTGAGTGCCAAGGCCGACCAGGTGGTCCCAGGGCGCAAGTAGCGAGTACCGATCTCTCCTGATGCATCATCTTTCTGTTCTGCCCAGGCACCTCGGATATAACTCACCAGGTTCCGATCACGTCCTGTCTTTTCCGCCTCTCTTGCCGCAGCGTTGAAATCGACCCAGCGTGGCGGCACCAGCAATGCGGAGAAGGCATCGAGCAACGTCGACTTTCCCGCGCCGGACCGACCTACGAACAGAAAGCCCTGCTCTGAGATTGGAACATCATGAATATCGGAGAAGGTGCCCCAGTTGAATACCTGAAGCTGAGCCATACGAAACTGTTCCGGCGCGAAGAGGTTTTGCGTCCCTGCAACGACACTCATTCGTGATCCTCCCCTGATTGCATCTCATCATCTTGTTCAGACAACCCCTCTGGCGCTCGCATGTCGTGGTAGATTCGGGTCAGCGCCTGAATCTCTTCGGCAGAAAACAGCAGCTTCAGCGTGGGTGAGATCTCGAAGCGATCCTCGCTGGACCGAATCTTGCGCAAGATGCTGTGTTTCTTGATCTTCTCAATCGATGCATAGATGCGTTTCTCGAACAGCGCCCGGTCGGTGTTGCCGACCTGCTCGTAAACGCCGAGAAACTCGACGATCTCTTCAGTCGATATCACCGCACGGTCGCCATGGGCTTCGGCCTGGGTGAGTCGCTGGCGCAGGTGGAGTAGTAGAATGGAGTCGAGAAAGGTCAAATTGGCGCGACGCAGGAGTCGGGGCACTTCCAGGTCACCCGTTTCCGCCTGACGGGTAAAGGCGACTTGCAGGTCGCGGTCGATCACCAACTGCAGAAACAGGTTAGATAATCGGCTACGGATCGCCGCTTCATCACGGATCAGGATTGGCCAGAGCTTGGAGTGTCGCTGACCATCCAGTGACGGCCCAGCAAGGAGTTGCACCAATACACGACGAGCATCCAGTAATAACTCGCCGCTGTCGCCATGATAGAGTGCCTGGTCTGACTCCTGTTCGGTGTCCTCTACCATCAGCATCTCTTCCTCTGACACCCCATCTTCAGGCGCACTTTCTTCAGACATAGGGTCAGACCAATTCATCTAAGCGATCCCTCAAGAAATAGATTTTTGGAATTCGGGCACAGCGCCCCTGTTCGTCTTCCCCCACCCAGGCCACCGTCTCGACACTATCGCCCTTGATGCCATGACGACTGCCCAGGGCCAGCAGGCCGACCACACTGCCCAGGCCCTGCGAGGCCGGAAAGTGCTCCAACACATCACTAATCGAGGCCTGGTCACGCTGTTCCAGCAGAGAGCGCACATGCTCTGTCAAAGTGCGGAAGTCGATCTCCGACTGCGCCACCAACTCACTGACCGATTCCAGATCGATGGGCGCTGGTTCCCCCTCACGCATCGCCTCTGGCTCCGCCTGCAACGCCGGATCGTAGAGCACCCATTGGGATAGGGAACGCAAACGGCTACTGGTCAGTTCCAGGGAATACTCCAGCGACTCGGTTACCTTGACCTCGTCCTTGATCGATAGCGCGGCACGTTGCGCCTCCTTCAGCAGCTGGTTTACGCGGCGCTGCTCAAGATACTCACGGCTTTGCACGAAGTGTTTAAGACTGCGGGCAAAGGTCTGTAATGCCTCATGGACCGCACCACCCTGTTCAAGCAGATTCCTGGTCAAGCGCAGGAGGAAGCGACGCTCCCGCATGTCCAGTTCACCGACAAACTCGCGTGACATCATGCTGTCGAGGGACTCTTCCAACATCGCCGCCTGCTCGGGGTCGGTGAGCAGACGCCAGAAGGCGGAGAAGGTCCGGCCTGCCTCACTCTCTGCAATCAGATCGATGCCAGCAAACAGCGAGTCGAGCACCTCGCCCCGGTTGCCATCGCTATCCATGATGCGCTCTCGCAGCTCCCGATTGAGCTGCTCAAACTGATCACGCACCCGGCGAAAATCGCCCGTCAGATCATCAGCTAGGGAGATGATCTCCCGCGTCCGCTCCAGGGCAGTATCACGCGGCAGGACGCGCATCTGCCCCTTCTGGATTGCATCGATCTCCTTGTCGATGCGTGCCTGTTCCGCCATCAGGCGGTCGATTCGGCGGTGTTTATCGGTATCGGTATCCTCGGCCAGCCCGACCAGGGACTGGATCACCAACGACAGGCGACTCTCGGTCGCCGCCGAATGGGGTTCAGCGATGGCGGACACAAACCGAATCGCCTCTACTGTGGCCGTCGAGAGTTCATACTCCTCCTCGGTGGCACCAGGCAGGAATCGCCTTTCGAGGTACCCGTCACTCAGCCAGTTGGCCACATAAGCCTGTGCCGTCTGCGGAAAATCGCCCCCTTGGGCTCGAAGCTCTTCCAGATCCTGCGTCAGCCGCTCAAAAAGTATCGAGGCTGGAAGACTGCGCTCCTTTTCATAAAGGTGTGATTGAAGCAGACCAATGACCGTCGGCCCGTTGGCAGAGGCGAGTAACCGCCATAGCGGCTGATTGCGCATGCGGCGGTAAATGGCGATGGTTTTGTCCGCTTTCATTCTGATCTGGGCTCAGTGGTAGTTGCTGCTGATTACAGTTCACTAACCGTCAGAATCCTT
>NZ_JBHNMF010000159.1:0-6839 GCF_048562965.1 Thiolapillus sp.
CCGGCAACCAAATATATCGCCCTCAGCAGCCCTGTCTGCGCTGGTGGCAAGGCATCAATACGCTGCTGTAGTCATTCTACAGCAAGTGTTGATAACGCAGCCCACCAGCGCAGACAGGGCGGCCTTTCTTGCATTATCAATCGGTCAGGTGCTTCAAACAGGACGCGTATCGGTGTTGCGGCTTTTGACAAGGGCTTGCCATTGCCTGCAAGCCGCGCCTTGATACGCGTCCTGTTTGAAGCACTGAGGGCGACATATTTGGTAGCCGGGTTAATATTAAGACCCTGATGGTGAACGGTTTGTTTCGCTCCGGCCAAATAAAGCCAATATAAAGAAATAAAACCCCACTTTGTCAGGTCATTGTATCCGAACCGGGGAATTGTGCCGGTTCGCTATATTGAAATTGTTCCAACAAACCTGGTTCCTTTCGGATCAGGACAAATACACTAGAAGGAGATCCTCCATGAAAAAATCCATTGTTCTCGGTGCCATCACCGTTGCCATGCTGTCTCTGGGCATCAGCGGAAGCGCCTTCGCAGGCAAGCCAGGCTTTGAAAAATGTATGGGCATTGCCAAGGCCGGCAAAAACGATTGTGGCACCTCCGGCCATGCCTGTGCCGGTCAGTCCACAAAAGACGGTGGTCCCGATGAGTGGGTCTATGTACCTGAAGGCACCTGCGAAAAAATCGTGGGTGGCAAGGTCAAAAAATAAGATCGACAACTGACGAACAGCCTGCAGCTGGGCGTTTATTGGCTGCAGGTCTGTGTGACGCTCTCCCGGGAGCAGACAGAAGGAGTGAACATGAGCCTGCTACAAACACTTGTCAAACCCTACAGCGCCATTGCGCGGCTACTCGATTTTCTGTCCCCGGTCTTCGACCTGGCAGTACGCCTGTGGGTCGCATGGGCATTCTTGAAGTCCGGCATGGTAAAGATTCAAAGTTGGGATACGACGCTGATGCTGTTCGAGTACGAATACAATGTCCCCCTGCTCTCCCCTCAGGTGGCAGCCTGGGCTGGCACCGCCGCCGAGCTTTCCCTTCCCATCCTGGTCGCACTGGGTATCGCCAGCCGGCTCTCTGCGCTGGCCCTGTTTGCTTTCAACGCCGTAGCCGTCTTTGCCTATGCCAGCTTCCTGTTCAGTACGGAAGGCAGCGCCGGTCTGCAGCAACACATACTTTGGGGAACCATGCTGCTGATCACCGTGTTCCACGGTCCTGGCAAGCTATCTGTCGATCACCTGTTATGCAAAAAGTGCTGACCACAGGAACCGTAGGTCGGGCTTCAGCCCGACAATGCCTCCCAACCCAGCGCCTGTGTCGGGCTGAAGCCCGACCTACATCACCTTGGTTTTACAACACACTACTTGTAATTTGACTCCGACCCCTTGCCCTCATTTTGCTGCTCTCGCCTTTTCCACATAGCGCTTCATCTGCTGGCCATCGATGGCGCCCGGTATCAGCTGATCACCAATGACAAATGCGGGTGTACCGTTGATGCCCAGGCGCTGGGCCCAGACGCTGGCGCGCTCCAGTTCCTGCTGTACGGCGGGTGATTCCATGTCCTTCTTGAGCTGATCCATATCCAGCCCGACCTTTTCCGCAGCCGAGAGCACGCCCTCTTTGGACAGTCGACTGCTCTTGTTCATCATCTGGGCATGAAACTGATCATACTTTCCCTGTTTCTGGGCAGCCAGCGCTGCTTTCGCCGCATATTCGGAATTGGGACCCAGCACCGGCAGTTCTTTCATCACCACCCGGATATTGCCGTCGTCTGCAATCAGCTTCTTCACGCTGGGAAATACTTTCTTGCAGTAGGGGCAATTGTAGTCGAAAAACTCCACGATGGTCACATCACCCTTGGGGTTTCCCCAGACAGGCGATCTGGTATCTTTTGTTTCAGCCATCAGTTCAGCAATGGCCTCTTTGGTCATGGCTGCTTCTGCCGCATCCTGTTTCTTCCGCCAGGCCTGGATGGCGTCGATCACCACTTCCGGATTTTCCTTCAGATAACTGCCAATGAGCTTCTGCACCTCGGCTTTCTGCGCAGGCGTAAGCGCTTCTGCGGTAAACCCGCTGGAAGAGGCAAACAGGGCCGCAGACAGCCCCAGAGCGGTAATCAGTCTTTTCTTTTTCATCAATAAATCTCTCGGTCAGGATTTTTCCTGGTTGGGCTTTCCGAGACGCTGAAGCAAATGATCAGCGACCCGGAAAGCGTTGGCATAAATCGTCCATGTGTAGGGCACACTACCACCGGTGGGCATGAAACTTCCATCGGTGACATACAGGTTGTCTATTTCATGGGCGCGGCAATTGGCATCCAGCACAGATTTGTTTGGATCTGTACCGAAGCGACAAGTTCCCGCCAGCAGGTTCGTGGGCGGCGCGCCCGAAGCAAAGGAAATCACATCTTCCGCACCGATGGCCTTGAGCATTTCAGCGCCCTTGGCCGCCAGATACCAGCCCACTTTCAGATTCTGCACATGAAAACCGGCGCGGATTCTGGCAACCGGCATACCCCATTTGTCCTTTTTCGAGGCATCCAGAGTGACAAAACTGTCGTCGATGGGCAACCAGTCGCAGAAAGCTTCGATCTTGAGAGGTACTGCGTCACGAAACAGGTGCTCCAGATTGCGCTTCAGGGGCTTTCCCCAGACCAGCCCATGATCGCCATCCAGGTGGCGCGCCGCCCGCAGGGTGGGGCTGGGGTGTACATGCACGAAGTCGATGGTGCCACCCTTCTGACGGGGACCAAAGGCCTTGTCATCGATGATATACCAGTCCTGCAGGGCGCGGTTGATGAAGAAGCCGGTCTGCGCCAGTTCCTGTGCCTTTGACTGGCTGAATTTTGCGTAGGGGAGATTGCCGGAACCGGCGCCACCGCCGGCAAACAGCAGGTTCTTCCCCACCAGGCCGTTGGTGTTGGCCAGCCCCCGGGGAAATTTCGGGCCGGTGGACCGCAACAGCAGTCTGGCACTCTCGATGGCCTGGCAGGCCACCACATAGATCCTGGCATCGACCTGCTGCAAGCTGCCTGCCTTGTCGAAATACTCCACACCGGTGATCTTTCCCCCGGCATCCGTCATGATGCGTTTCACCAGGGAATGGGGCCGCACCTCGCAATGGCCAGTGGCAACGGCCTTTTCCAGCAGCGCCACCCTGGCACTGCCCTTGGCGCCGGTGGAACAGCCCGTGCTGCCACAGTAGCCACCGTTGTAGGCACAGCTGTTGCGCCCTTTTTCAGGCAGGGAAAGTATGACTCTGGGTGTGGGAAAAGGGTGATATCCGAGCTTTTTACCCGCTGCATCCAGCATCCCGGCCACCGGGTGTTCCTGGAGGGGGGGATAAGGGAAACCGGCGCTGCTGCGCGGTTCCGCATGGGGATGATCCCGCAGGGTACCGGAGACACCCACCTCGTGTTCTACTCGGGTGTAATAGGGTTCCAGATCCTCATAGCCGATGGGCCAGTCGGCAATGTTGGCACCTTCGACCGGACCGAACTCGGACAGCAGACGAAAATCCACCGGCTTGAGACGGTGGAAATAGCCGCTCATGAAGTTGCTGGAACCACCCACGCAGTTGCCGTTCCAGAAATTCCAGCGGCCATGGTCCGTCGTTTGTGCCTGCCAGCCGCCATCATCGTCTTCGAGTTCGATGATGTGCGGTTCTTCCCTGCGGTCCGGCTTGTAGGTCTCGCGCAGGCAGCAGGCCAGTTCATCCTTGTAGAAATCATCCGTGCCAAACCAGGGCCCTCTTTCCAGCACCAGCACCGAAAGACCGGCACGTGCCAGGGTGAGTGCCACGGGCGAGCCACCGGCACCGCTGCCGATGACGCAGGCATCGTAGTCATGGCTCACAGCAGGAAATACCTCTTGTCCGCCGGCGGGCGTTTGTAGCCGGGTCTGTGGGCCAGCCACTTCCAGCCGATAGCGCCGGGATTGCCGCCATACACCGGATCGGTGAGGGTGGCTTCGAGAATATAGGTAAGCACCTCGCGCAGCCAGTCCTGCCCGTGAGGCTGGGCTTCCAGCTTTCTGAGCAGTTGTTCTTTCTGCTCGATTGCCAGCGATGGAAAACCTCCCCCGTATTCCTTGCTGCTCAGGGACATCACGGAAACCACGCCCCTGCGGATGAAATCCCGCGTGGCCTTTTCGAGAGAGGGATCTGACAGCACCCACTGGAGATAAGGCGCAGCATTGACATCAGCCGCACCGGGAGCGTTGGCTTCGGAAGGGAACAGGTGTGCCTGCACCGCCGCCATCACCTGCCATTGGGCGGCATCCATGCCTGTGGCCTTGAGCCGGATGGCCGAAAAATCCGGCACCCAGCTTTTTGCATGAACAGGCGATATGCTGCCGGCCAGAGCAGCGCTCACGCTCCAGCCAAGAAACTGGCGACGTCTCACAGTTTGCCTTCCCTGTGTTCCTGCACCACCGCCTGCAACATCCATTCCATCCATTGGGGTTTCATATAGCCGCGCTTGCGCATCAGCTCCTTACCCTCGGCATCCATGATGATGACCGCCGGCCGGCCGTACTGGCGGTAACGCTCCGCCAGCTCCGGGGCTTGCTCGTCCACGATCTGTATGGGCACGTAATCCTGCTCGATGGCAGCCAGCACTTTGGCGTCCTGCCAGGTGGTGGCATCCATTTTTTTACAATAGGCACACCATTCGGCGCTGAGATCCACCAGAACCAGTTTGTTTTCCGCTTTTGCCTGATCAAAGGCAGCATCCGACCAGTCTTTCCAGGGCACAGATCCATCTGCCAGCGCCATGGACAGCAGCGACAGGAAAGACTTCTTCAACACGCTCATTTTATTCATCTTTTTACTATACACCTCTTGCAGGACGGGCAACCTTATCTGCAGGGCAGGAGAAAAAACGGAGCACTTGCACCCTGCACGACAATCAGACCGCCCTTTCCGCTGTTTTCTGACACATCCAGCATACAAAAAGTTACAATTTCCTTTTTTCCTGCAGCCATAAATCATGACACAACGTATCGTTCTCGCCAGCAATAACCAGGGCAAGGTCCGGGAAATCGGTCAGCTGCTTGCCGATCGGGATATGGAGGTACTGCCCCAGTCCGCTTTTGACATCCCGGAAATCGAGGAAACCGGACTGAGCTTCGTCGAGAATGCCATTCTCAAGGCCAGAAATGCAGCAGTGTTGAGCTGCCTCCCGGCTATCGCAGATGATTCGGGGCTGGAAGTGGATGCGCTCAAGGGCGCTCCCGGCATTTATTCCGCCCGTTTTGCCGGCCCTGATGCTACGGACGCCGACAACAACCGCAGGATGCTGGCAGAACTGGAAGACGTGCCGGACGAACAGCGTACTGCCCGCTTTCAGTGCCTGATGGTGTATATGCGGCACGGGGAAGACCCTGTACCCATCATCTGCCAGGGTACCTGGGAGGGGCGGATTCTGCATACGCCTCAGGGAGAGAACGGCTTCGGCTATGACCCGCTGTTCTTCGTTCCGGAAAAGAACTGCAGTGCCGCAGAGCTGCCGGCCGAGGTGAAAAATGCCATGAGCCACCGTGGCAAGGCATTGCAGTGCCTGCTGCAGGCGCTTTCTCATGGCTGAGCGGCTCAGCGCCGATCAGTGGGGGGCTTACTGGAAAAACCGCACCATCACCAGTTTTCACGGCGCCTTCGCCCAAAACTACGACGGACCGGTCAAAGCCTACTGGGAAACACAGTTTTCCGGTCTCCAGACCAACGCCCGCCTGCTGGATCTGGGCACGGGTAACGGCGCCCTTGCACTCCTTGCCGCTCAGTATGCCCACGATCATGGTCTCGATTTTCAGATCACGGGCATCGATTTTTCAGATATTCATCCGCTGGAACTGCAGTCTGAAAACCCACTCCTGAAAAACATTCATTTCGTTGGCAACACCCCCATGGAAAGGACCGGACTCGAAACAGGAAGCCAGGATTTCATCATGAGCCAGTTCGGCTTTGAATACGGCGACAGGCAGGCATCCCTGCGGGAGATCAAGCGTCTACTGACACCGGAAGGCGGTATTTTCGTCGCCATGATCCATCACCAGGACTCCGCGGTGCTGAAACAGGCCAGGGAGGCCCTGCAACAGATTCGCCAGTGCGAAAAATCCGGCCTTGCAGAAATCTCGGAACAGCTTGTCGGACTGCAGCAGCAGGTGGCCGAAAACAGGCCGCTGACAGCCTCGCAGCAACAGCAGGCCCAACAGCTGCAGCGCCAGCTTGCCCAGGGCATCGACAAGCTGAACCGCTATGCGCGGCAGCTCAAAGAACCATCCCATGTGCAGATGTTCACCCACAACCTCATGCAACTGTTCGACCGGCGCAATGCGGCACACATCACTCCGCAGCAACGCAAACAGGCCATCAGCCTGCTGCGCCGGGAAAACGATGACTACCGCAGGCGCATGAAGGATCTGCGCTCCGCCGCTTATTCCGACCAGCATTTCAGCGACCTGCAGCAGGCTATGAAAAAGCAGGGCTTCCGTATCGACCATATCACGCCACTGCAATACGGCGGACAGCATTTCTGCCAGGGCGTTGCCGCCTCACTCCAGACCTGATCAGATACCGTCAGTAATCCAGGTCTTCCTTCCTGAAGGGTCGTGAGGGCGCAGCGCCCAACACTCTCTTGAGGATATGGTTCAGCGTGTACACATCGTTGTCGAATCCACCGTGGGTCGTACTGCGGGTGATTGCGCCGGTAGCACCATTGGAATAATGTATTCGCGGCAACTCACCCACCCTGGGCACATCCTTGGCAAACTTCTGCATACCCAGCAGGGGGCGTTCCTTCTGTCGCTCAAAGGCATTGGAAACCAGGTACAGCAGAGACTT
>NZ_JBHNMF010000160.1:0-6776 GCF_048562965.1 Thiolapillus sp.
GCGCCAGCTCTACACCGGATACTTGCCAGGGACTCTTGATTCCCAGTATCTGGGCATATAGGTCTTTGTCTCTCATAGGGGATTACGATAATCTACCCACTCCATTTGGGGAAGAGCCGAAGTTAGAAATGATATCGGCTTTCATCTGAAAAAAATAAGGGGACATTCGCATTTTTTCCAAGCTTTCCCGTTTGAGACCGGAAAATCGGCGGCTTGTTCCTCAATTGGTCTTATTGCGTGTAGTAGAATGGAGCCAATCTATCCGTGATTCCCGCCAACCGATGCAATACCCTGCCATCTATACGCTACGCCCGGCCTCACCCAAGGCTCACATTTTCAGAATAGTGCTGATTGTCGGAGAACCTGACGCAAAGGGACAGCGCTTGTCATTGCCTGCATGGATTCCGGGTAGCTACATGATCCGCGATTTTGCCAGGAATATCGTCTCCATCAGGGCGTCATGTGAAGGAGAGCCTGTGGCGCTTTCCAAGCTCGACAAGCAGACCTGGCGGGCTGCGCCGGTATCGGGAGCATTGGCGGTGGAGTATGACGTATATGCCTGGGATCTTTCTGTCAGAGGGGCGCATCTGGACAGTACCCATGGCTTTTTCAATGGCACCAGTGTTTTTCTGCAGGTTGTCGGTCAGGAGGACCGGCCGCTGCTGGTAAACCTGGAGAGGCCGGGCGGAGATAACAGCTTTTCCTGGAAGCTGGCAACCAGCCTGCCGGCGAAATCGGTCGATCCCCAGGGATTTGGCAGCTATGTTGCTGATTCCTATGCCCATCTCATCGATTGTCCGGTGGAAATGGGCCATTTTCAGGAATTGGGTTTCGATGTCGGGAACAAGCCTCACCGCATGGTGCTCAGTGGGCACTGTTATTTCGACCCGGAAAGAATCTCCCGTGATCTGCAGAAAATATGCGCCTATCATGCATCGTTATTTGGCGAACTCCCGTTAAACAGCTATCTGTTTCTCACCATGGTGGTGGGGGACGGCTACGGTGGCCTCGAACACCGGGATTCGACAGCGTTATTGTGTGAGCGGGATGATTTGCCCGGAAAGGGCATGAAACAGCCGACCAGGGGCTATATCAAGTTCATGGGGCTTTGCAGCCACGAGTATTTCCATTTGTGGAACGTGAAACGCATTCGCCCCCAGGTGTTCAGGGAAGCAGACCTTTCTTCCGAAGTGCATACCGAATTACTCTGGGCGTTCGAAGGGATCACCAGTTATTACGATGACCTTGCCCTAGTGCGCACAGGCTGTATCCAGCCGGACGACTATCTGGGGCTGATAGCGCAAACAGTCACCCGGGTGATGCGCAGCAGTGGTCGGTTGCGCCAGTCCGTGGCGGAGTCCAGTTTCGATGCCTGGACCCGGTTCTACAAGCAGGACGAGAATGCACCTAATGCCATCATCAGTTATTACAGCAAGGGGGCGCTGGTTGCGTTCGGCCTGGATATGCTGCTGAGGGACAGGACCGGAGACCGGCTGTCGCTGGATGATTTCATGCGCAGACTCTGGGAAGAATTTGGCAGGCGGGACAGAGGCGTTTCCGAACAGGACCTGGAACAGCTGGCCAGCCGGGTGGCTGATGCCGATCTGTCAGCGTTCTTCGAACATACCGTATATGGTACGGAAGAACTGCCCCTGGAAGACTGGTTTGCCACCCTGGGCGTCGGTTATCGCTTGCGACCGGCCAGAAACCAGGAAGACTGGGGCGGCGTTGCGGAGGGAGACGATCAGGCCGAAGCCAAACCGGCCATCGGTGCACGCTATACCCAGAAAGGGGATTTCGTGGAGCTGCTTCAGATCTTCGATGGCGGTGCTGCCCAAAGTGCCGGATTGTCGGCGGGTGACAGGCTCATATCCCTCGATGGTCTTCAGGTGACGGCCAAGAACCTGAGCGGGTTGCTGGGGCAGTTTGAAGCAGGGGCAGAAGTGCGGGTCCATGCCTTTCGGCGGGATGAGCTCATGGTGTTTTCACTGCCTGTCATGATGGCCCCGCGGGATACCTGTGAACTGTGGCTGTTGCCAGAAACCGAATGCACCCCCGGGCAACTGGCCCGCCGCAGGGATTGGCTGAATCAGCAATGAATGATGTGGAATATGCTCTTTTACTGTCACTGGCGGATGGCAGCTTTCATTCCGGTGAGGCGCTCGCTGAACAGTTTTCTGTCACGCGGGCGGCCATCTGGAAGCGTATTCAGCGTCTAAACGCTTATCCCGGTATCGATATCGCATCTGTGCGGGGCAAGGGCCACCGGCTGAAGGCACCGCTCGAACTGCTCAGTGAGGACGCCATCCGGGGACGTATCCAGCCCGGGCTACAGCACAGGCTCACGGAGCTGAAGGTGCTGCCCGTCGTCTCGTCCACTAATGCCTTTCTAGCGGACCAATGCAGTCCCTATCTTCACAGTGGGCAGGCCTGCATGGCCGAATACCAGTCCGCAGGCCGGGGTCGCAGAGGGCGGCAATGGGTGTCTGTATTCGGAAGCAGCGTCTGTCTTTCTCTGGCATGGCGGTTTGATCTTTCCATGGCGGATCTGGCGGGACTCAGCATTGCCGTGGGAGTCGCCGTGGCAGGCGTGCTTACCGATGCTGGCCTTAAGGGCCATGGCCTGAAATGGCCCAATGACATCCACGTAAACGGAAAAAAACTCGCGGGTATACTGGTGGAAGCCAGCGGTGAAATGGAGGGACCCTGCCAGGCGATCATCGGTGTGGGACTCAATGTCCACCTGCCTGCAGCGGCTGCCGGGGAGATCGATCAGCCCTGGACGGATCTGGCCAGCTGCCTCCCGGCCCCACCCGGGCGCAATCGTCTTGCCGGTGACTTGCTCGATGCGCTGATGCAAGCCTGTGTCCGGTATCAGCAACGCGGCCTGGCTCCCTTTCTCGAAACCTGGAAAGCGTATGATGTGTACATCGGTCAGAAGGTGAAGCTGCTGATGGGAAAAGATACAATCACCGGCATCTACACCGGATTGAGTGAGCAGGGCGGCCTGGTGCTGGACAGCCCGGGGGGCAGAAAGACCTGGTATTCCGGTGAAGTCAGTTTGCGGGGCAAGGCCTGAGATGACGGGACGTTTGTATATCGATCTGGGCAACTCACGGATCAAGTGGATGCCGGAAAATCTGCAGGGCTGCTCAGACATGCGGGCCATGAAATACAACTGCGGGCATTTGAGCGAAGTACTGGATTCCGCCTGGCGCTTTGCCGATCGTCCCGAACAGCTGTGGCTCGCATCAGTTGCCGGCAGCGAGACAGACAATGAACTGACCGCCTGGGTGCGCGATGCCTGGGAGCTGACTCCTCATGTCATGAAGGTATCGGCGGCAGACTGCGGGCTGACCTGCGGCTATCTTCAGCCAGAGCAGCTGGGCGTGGATCGCTGGGCGGCAATGATATCCGCGTACCGCTACAGTCCGGACGGGGTATGCGTGGTGGATTGTGGTACTGCCGTGACCCTGGATATGGTTGACGCCAGTGGCAGGCACCTGGGTGGCTACATACTGCCGGGCGTGCAGGCCATGAAACACAAGTTGTTGCAGGAGACGGCCATCGACATGGAAGAACAGTATATCCGCACCGGGCAGGAGTGGGGGAACAGCACCGTGACCTGCGTCGAGCTGGGCACGCGGAAAGCGGTGGTGGCACTCATCGAACAGTCCATCGAACGCCTGCAGGCCGCAGGCATCTGTGATCCCGGCCTGATACTGACGGGCGGCGAAGCGGGTTTGATCGAGCCGCTGATGCAGATAGACTGTCAGCGCCGGGACAGGCTGGTACTGGAGGGGATACGTTTGTACGCGAGAGAACACGGATCATGATACGTCTGCTGCTGGCAATGCTGATTGCCCTCAATGTGGCGCTGTTCCTGTGGATTCAATACGGGAACAGAACGGCGGCTCCGACCCGCCCCGAGCCGCTGTCCAGGCCGGATTTTGGTCAGATACGCCTAGTCGGTGAACCCGAAACGGCAGAAGAGCCGGTGATCGAGGCGAAAATGAATGCTCAGGAACCGGTTCAGGCGCCGCAACCTCATGCAGGTGATACGCATCCGGCCGAGCCTGAACCCGCGACCGTGCCTGAAGTTACGTCCGAAACCGAAACTCAGCCTGAATCTGAACCTCAGATCCAACAGGAATCCAGTCAGCAGCAGGTGTTGGATACACTCTCCACGCCTTCTGAGCCAGCGCCGGAACCGCGAGTTCAACCCATTCCGACAGAGAGTCAGCCCGAGGTACTCTATTGCGGTGAACTGGGTCCCATGCGCAGCAGAAACATGGCCGAAGGCTACCGGCGCACCCTTGCCGCGGGAAAGGCCGAGGTTCGCGTGGAGACCCGGCCGGGCAAAGAAACCGTCGGTTACTGGGTGATGATCCCCGAAACGCCTGACGTGGCCCGTGCGGAAGCCATGCTGAAGCGCCTTGTGCAGGCCGGGTTCAAGGACTTGTGGCTGATGCGCGAAGGTGAACACAAGAATGCCATTTCTATGGGCCTGTATACACAGGAACGTTACGCACAGCGTCATGCGGACAATATCCACGAAAAGGGATTCGACCCCGTGGTGGTGCCCAAGCAGAAAAAGGCTCGTGTTTACTGGGTGCTGTTTTCTCATGCTGGCGTGAATGAACTGCAAAAGATCGAGGCACAAAAGCTGCCTTCCAACGCGGCGCTGGAGAAAAAAGTTTGCGATCAGGCTTTGACTGACCCCTGACAAGCTGTAAAATACGCAGCCCATGCCGGTGTAGCTCAGTTGGTAGAGCGCCTCACTTGTAATGAGGATGTCGTGGGTTCAACTCCTGTCACCGGCTCCAATCACAAAAGCCCGTCATGTTTGACGGGCTTTTGCATTTTCAGACTTGTTATAAATAAAATGCCTGAGAGAGGAGAAGCCTGCTGCAGGGGGCAATGGTAGGCCGGGCTTCAGCCTGACAATAAAATCAGCGTTGAAAGCGGATGTCAACGGAGGCATCCGAAATTGAATCGAGGTAATTGTTATGCGTAACTTATTGTGTTTGTTTTTTTTGCTGTTCGCACTCCCTGTTTCTGCCGCAGTGACGGATATCGACAATGCCGAGCTGGAAAGACTTGCCAGTGAAGGGGTGCCGATCATCGATATCCGCCGTGCTGAAGAATGGCAACAGACCGGGGTGATCAAAGGCAGTCACCTGATTACCTTCTTCGACAAGAAAGGCCACTACAATGTCCCCGCATGGCTGGATAAGCTGGCTCCTATCGCCGGCAAGGATCAGCCCTTTATCCTGATCTGCAGAACGGGCAACCGTACAGGTACCGTCAGCAATTTTCTCGACAAGAAACTGGGCTATACAAAAGTGTACAACGTCAAAAAAGGCATCACCGACTGGATCGCAAAGGGTAAGCCCGTCGTGAAACCCGGCAGCTGAGCGAATTTACCGGAGTATCTATCTTATGGGTTTCAAATGTGGAATCGTGGGCTTGCCCAATGTGGGCAAGTCGACATTGTTCAACGCAATGACCAAGGCGACCATTGCCGCCGAAAACTATCCTTTCTGTACCATCGATCCAAACGTGGGCATCGTACCCATTGCGGATCCCCGGCAGGATCGCATCGCCGAGATCGTCAAGCCGGAACGCATTGTTCCCACCACCATGCAGTTCGTGGATATCGCCGGACTGGTAGCGGGTGCTTCCAAGGGTGAAGGCCTGGGCAACAAGTTCCTGGCCAATATCCGCGAGACCGATGCCATCGTTCAAGTGGTGCGCTGTTTTGAAAACGATGATGTAGTGCATGTTGCCGGCAAGGTCGATCCGCTGGCAGATATCGAGGTTATCAACACCGAACTGGCGCTGGCGGACCTCGAAAGCGTGGAAAAGGCGCTGGACAAGGCCACGCGCATGGCCAAGACGGGGGACAAGAAAGTGCTGGCGCAGAAGGCGCTGCTGGAGAAGGTCAGGGAACATCTGGAGCAGGGCCTGCCGGTGCGTTCCATGGGGCTGGACGAGGATGAGCAGGCGGCACTGTATGACCTGCACCTGCTGACCATCAAGAAAGTGCTGTATATCGCCAACGTCAGTGAGGACGGTTTCGAGAACAATCCCATGCTGGACGCGGTACGCGCACAGGCGCAACAAGAACGCGCGGAGGTAGTGCCTGTGTGTGCGGCCATCGAAATGGAACTGGTAGAACTGGATGATGAGGACAAGGCGGATTTTCTGGCCGAAATGGGACAGGATGAGCCCGGTCTGAATCGTGTGGTGCGCGCGGGCTATGATCTTCTTGGTCTGCAGACCTATTTTACCGCCGGCGTCAAGGAAGTGCGCGCCTGGACCGTCCCCGTTGGTGCCACGGCTCCCCAGGCTGCAGGTGTTATCCACACGGATTTCGAGCGCGGGTTTATTCGGGCGGAAGTCATCGCCTATGATGATTTCATTGCCTGTGGCGGCGAGCACGGCGCCAAGGATGCGGGCAAGCTGCGCCTGGAAGGAAAAGACTACATCGTGCAGGATGGCGATGTCATCCATTTCCGTTTCAATGTCTGAAGCAAACGAGGAGATATGAGCATGAACAAAATAAAGATTCTTGCTGCGGCCCTGGTGCTGGCCTCTGGCCAGTTGCTGGCGTCTGGCGTGGCCACCGTCAGTACCGGTGATGGAAAATCCAAGGGTAACTACTCACCCCTATCAGCATAGAGCTGTCCCGAAAAGGCCATTTGAATGGCGACCAGCGGATTGTATCCCTGATTTGCCATGGTCTGCAGGTAACTGGAGATGCGGCAATAGGC
>NZ_JBHNMF010000161.1:0-6771 GCF_048562965.1 Thiolapillus sp.
GAGCAGGATGCAGCAATCAGCGTATAGAACAAGCTCTAACGGGCAGTATGAACAAAATAGCAACTTTATTTCACCCGAAAATATACGGTGGAACAATGTTGCTTACTCTAAACTCTAGTTTCAATATTAACTTCGATAATTTCGAATACAAGGATAATCAATAATGAAGAAATCGATCCTGTTGCTGCTGCTCAGCCTGTTTCTGGGTGCCTGTGTAAACCAACCCCGGTTTGACAGCCCTGCGGTTGCCACCGCCAAGGTCATCAAAAGTAAGAATGACAAGCGCCAGTACGAGTATCTGATACTGCCCAACCGGATGCGGGTGCTGCTGGTATCCGATCCCGAAGCGGACAAGGCAGCCGCCGCCATGAGCATCGAGGTGGGCAGCACCAGCAATCCGCCCGGACGGCAGGGGCTGGCGCATTTTCTCGAACACATGCTGTTCATGGGGACGGAAAAATACCCGGATGTGGATGAATATTCTTCTTTCATCAAGCGCAACGGTGGCAGCGACAACGCCTTTACCGCCGACAATCAGACCATCTATTTCTTCGACATCAAGGCGGGGAAGCTCGAACCGGCTCTGGACCGCTTCGCCCAGTTCTTCATTTCTCCGTTGTTCGATGCCAAGTACGTGAAGCGTGAAGCCAATGCCGTGAATTCGGAATACCAGCTCAAGCTCAAGGAGGATTCGCGCCGTATCGATGCCGCAGAAAAGCAGAGCTACAACCCCGCCAGTCCTTATGCGCAGTTCTTCGTGGGCAACCTGGATACGCTCGCCGACCGGCCGGGCAGCAAGGTGCGTGACGACCTGATTGCCTTTTACCAAAAACACTATTCCGCCAATATCATGGGTCTGACGGTGGTGGGCAAGGAGTCTTTGCCAGTGCTGCGCGCCTGGGTGGAAGAGAAGTTCGCTGCAGTGCCCGACAGGAACGCCAAGCCCTATCGGCCGGGCAAGGACGAGCTGTTGTATCGCCCTTCCCAGCTTCCCCTGGAAGTGGCGCTGACGCCGCTGAAGAAACTCCATAAACTTACGCTGGCATTTCCAATTCCCTCCCAACGCAAGAACTACAGGACCGGTCCCATCAACTACGTTGCCAACTTCATCGGTGATGAAGGCCAGGGCAGCCTGTACGACCTGCTGAAGAAGAAAGGCTGGATCACTTCCCTGAGTGCCGGCGGACAGAATCTGGATGATGTCCAGGGCTTGTTCAACGTGAGCATGGACCTGACGGAAACAGGGGTAAAGCACGTACCGGAGATTGCGGAATATATGTTCGAATACATCGATCTTCTGAGTGCCAAAGGCATTGAACAATGGCGTTACAACGAGTTGAAGAAAAAGTCTGTGCTGGATTTCCGTTTCGAGGAAAAGGCGCCCGCCAGCTCCTATGCCATGAGCCTGTCCGGCAAACTGCTGCGCTATCCTGCCGAGGACGTGTTACGGGGAGGCAAGATCTATGATGTCTGGAAGCCCGAACTGCTGTCCGATTTGCTGTCCAGGCTGCAACCGGACAACCTTGCCATGACACTGGTCGATCCGGATGTGAAAACCGACAGGGTGGAGAAGTTCTACAAGGTGCCGTATCGCATCAGCCGTATCGGCAGCCGTGATCTGAAACTGTGGCAGGAAGAGAAGGTCGATGCGGCACTGGTGTTGCCCAAGCCCAATCCTTTCATTCCCGACCATGTCGCGATCAAGCCGCTGGTGAATCCCACGCCCGTGCCTGTGGCGCTTGAAAAAGAACCGGGAGACAGCCTCTGGTATCAGCAGGACGAACAATTCGACGTCCCCCGCGCGGTGTTCATGCTGAACCTCAAGCTGCCCGGTCACCGGAATACGGCGAAGAAGGCAGTGAGCCTGTTCCTGCTGGTTGACCTAGTCAAGGATCAGCTCAATGCCTGGTCTTATCCTGCGCAACTCGCCTGCCTGAGCTACTCCATCAGTCCGACACGGGAGGGACTGACGCTGCTCATCTATGGTTATGATGAAAAGCAGCCGGTACTGCTGGAAAAAGTACTGGCCGCTCTCAGGCATCCGACGCTGCCCGGGGACCGTTTCCAGGTGTACAAGGACAAGCGCAAGCGCAGCCTAGCCAACAAGGCACTCGATCGCCCTTACCGCCAGATACTCGATGAACGCACGCGCCGCCTGATCAGCCCTGCCTGGAGTCCGAAACAGAAGCTTGCCGCCCTGGAATCTCTCAGCCGTGATGACCTGCAGGATTATGCCACTCACCTGTTCGACGAGGCAGAAGTCCAGGTGCTTTCTTACGGGAATCTCCGGCCGAAAGAGGCTGAAGCCATGAACGCGCTGCTGCAGAGAAAGCTGTTGTCGGGTACCCGTCTGGTGGAAGCGCCAGCACTTCAGCTGACCATCGTACCCAGAAGGAAGACCCTGACTTACCGCTATGACGTGGATCATCCGGATTCGGCCATGGTCATCAGCTTCCAGGGCAACGACAAGAGCATCGCCGAACAGGCGCGCTGGCGCCTGCTGGGGCATGTCATGGCCAGCCCCTTCTTCAGCGCCTTGCGCACGGAGCAGCAACTGGGCTATGTCGTGGCTGCCGCTTTCAGCGAAACTGACCACCTGCCCGGCATGCTGTTTTTGGTGCAGTCATCCGCCGTTTCCGCCGGGGAACTGCAAAAGCGCATGGAAGCATTCATCCGGGATTATGTTGCGGAACTGGAGTCCATGGACGAAAAGGAATTCGCCGCTCACAAGGCGGGTCTGGTGGCGAAACTGCTGAAGAAGGACGACATGATGCTGAGCCGGGCCGTTCGCTACATGGACAACCTGGATCGCAAACGCTACAGCTTCGATTTCAGGAAGCAGGTGGCCGATGAGGTGTCCGGACTGTCCAGGGCTGAACTGCTGGCTTTTTACCGGCAGAATCTGCTGCAGCAACCACGGCGTCTGGTAGTGTATTCGCCCGGCACGCGGTTTTCGGCGAAGTAGTGCGTGCCTCGAACGATTCGAGATGTCCTAGGGTATTTGCCGATACAAATGCCGGGTCGAAATGACTACAATCACGCAATCCTGTTAGAGAACTGAATAGAGATGGACGCAGACCAGTTACGCCTCATATTGCTCCTGGCCGGTATGGCTCTGGTGGTGGCGATTTATCTGTGGGACAGGTACAAACGTTCCCGTTCACGCCTGAAGGGTCTGTCATTGCGCCAGGCACGTCGTCTGCAGCGTGAACTGGCCGATCAGGAGCCCGTGGCCGATGATGAAATCATCAGCTTTACGGCGGTCAAGGAAAAGAAGGCGTCACACCGGGAAGCGCCAGCTGAAGAACCGCAGGTTGCGCAGGAGTCCTTTCTTCCCGGGGAGCCGGAAGGACAGCCGGAAATCGAACTTCCCAGTATCGAAATGGACACCCAGTCCGGGCGAGGTGATCCGGAGCCGGTTGCAGGAGCAACCTTCAGCGCAGCCGGGGATGATGATTACCTGCATGCCTCACCGGAAGTGCAGGACAGTCTGCCACAGATGCTGGTGCAAATAGCACTGGTGCGTCAGGATGGTGATTTTTCCGGCAGTGACATTGTAGATGCCATGCGGGAAGTGGGGCTGCAACCCGGTCCCATGGAAATCTATCATCGCCAGGACAGCCGCTATCCCGATAGGGTGCTGTTCAGCGTCGCCAGCCTGGTCAACCCCGGCCACTTTCCTCTCGATGACATGGAAGGATTCAGCACGCCCGGCCTGATGCTGTTCACCCAGCTTCCCGGTGTACGTGATGGTCTGGAGATCTATTCCGATATGCTCTATACCGCCAATGAGCTGGCCGGCATGCTGGGCGGTGTACTGCAGGACGAGACCCACAGCGTGCTGAGCAAGCAGACCATTCAGCACACCAAGGATGCCATCATGGAGCATCGCAGAAAACTGCGCCTGGCCAAGCTGAGCAAATGAGCGCCGCATCCATCCGGGCACGGGCAGAGGATCTGCGCCGCCAGATCGATTACCACAACTACCGTTATTATGTGCTGGACGATCCGGAGATTCCCGACAGTGAATACGACCGTCTCATGCGCGAGCTTCAGGAACTGGAAGCCGCCCATCCCGAACTGATCACCCCCGACTCCCCCACCCAGCGGGTGGGCGCACAGCCTCTCAAGGAATTTGCCGAGGTCCGCCATGCCATACCCATGCTTTCCCTGGGCAACGCCTTCAGCGACGAGGAAATGGCCGATTTCGACGAGCGTGTGCGCAAGCTGCTGAACGTGGAACAGATCGAATACAGTGCCGAGCCCAAGCTGGATGGCCTGGCCATCAGTCTGCGCTACGAGAAAGGCATCCTGCTGCAGGGCGCCACCCGGGGAGACGGTCACCGGGGTGAGGATGTCACCAGCAATGTGCGCACCATAGGCGCCATTCCCCTGCGCCTGCTGGGGGAGGGCTGGCCCGCCGTGCTGGAAGTGCGTGGCGAGATCTTCATGCCGAAAAAGGGCTTCGAGGAACTCAACAGGCGGGCAAGAAAGAAAGGCGAAAAAACCTTCGCCAACCCGCGCAATGCTGCCGCGGGCAGCCTGCGCCAGCTCGACCCGAAGATCACAGCCACCCGTCCCCTGTCTTTCTATGCCTACGGCTGGGGCGAACTGTCCGTGGAGAAACTGGGAGACAGCTACAGTGACGCCATGGCTGTTATCAAGGAATACGGCCTGCCTGTATCACCCGAGCTGAACGTGGTGCAGGGACTGCAGGGCTGCCTGGACTATTTCGACGCCATGACGCGAAAGCGCGATTCCCTGGACTATGAAATCGACGGCGTGGTGTTCAAGGTCAACGATCTGCAGCAGCAGGAACGCCTGGGTTTTGTTTCCCGGGCGCCGCGCTGGGCCATCGCACGCAAGTTTCCTGCCCAGGAAGCGCTGACGGTAGTGAAAGACGTGGAATTCCAGGTAGGGCGTACCGGTGCGGTAACGCCTGTAGCACGGCTGGACCCCGTGGAAGTGGGCGGCGTGACCGTGCGCAACGCCACCCTGCACAATATGGATGAAGTGAAAAAGAAGGATGTCCATATCGGGGACACCGTCTATGTGCGGCGGGCGGGTGACGTGATCCCGGAGATCGTGCGCGTGTTGCCCGAGCCTCGACCGAAAACCGCCCGGGAAGTGGTGCTGCCCAAACACTGTCCCGTGTGTGGTTCCGACGTCATCAAGCCCGAGGGCGAGGCGGTGGCGCGCTGCACCGGTGGCCTGTACTGTCCCGCCCAGCGCAAGGAAGCCATCAAACACTTCGCCTCGCGCCGGGCCATGGACATCGAAGGCCTGGGTGACAAGCTGGTGGAACAGCTGGTGGAGCAGGAACTGATCCATGATCCGGCGGACCTCTACAGCCTGACCCGGCAACAGCTCATGGGCCTGGAACGCATGGGCGAGAAATCCGCGCAGAATCTCCTAGATGCCCTGGAACGCAGCAAGGAAACCACCCTGGCGCATTTCCTCTATGCCCTGGGCATCCGCGAAGTGGGTGAAGCGACCAGCCAGACCCTGGCACAACAGTTCGGCAGTCTGGAAGCACTTGAAAAAGCCAGCGAGGAAGAACTGCAGGAAACCCCGGACATAGGCCCCATCGTCGCCGCTCATATCGCTGCATTTTTCCATCAGCCGCACAACCGGGAAGTTATCGACAAACTGCTGCAAGCGGGTATTCACTGGCCGGTGGTGGAAAGAGCGGCGGAAGAAGTACTGCCCCTTAAGGGCAAGACCTTCGTGCTCACAGGAAACCTCAGCCGTCACCGCAGCGAAATCAAGGCCGAGTTGCAGGCGCTGGGGGCGAAGGTCGCCGGCAGCGTATCCAGGAAGACTGATTACGTGGTGGCCGGGGAAGCAGCAGGTTCCAAGCTGGCCAAGGCCGAGGAACTGGGCATCACCATTCTCGATGAAGAGCAGCTGGACGAACTGTTGCGGGAGCATTCATGAACGACATTGAAGATTTGCAGGTGCGCATCAGCTTCCAGGAAGACAGCCTCCAGGAACTGAACATCACCGTCGCCCGCCAGCAGACCGAACTGGATATCCTGCGCAAAGAACTACTGCGCCTCCAGGAACGCCTGCTGGAGCTGGAGAGCAACCAGCCCGGCGGTGCGGAAGGGCAGGCCACAGAACTCCCTCCACACTACTGAAAAGCCCCCCTTTCCTCCTCGGAGAGGGCCGGGGGAGAGGGGACCGGAACTTTGCTCCCACAAAAGCAGTCCCACCCAATACCTGCCTCTTCCCCAGGAAAACCCTCACAATGAAAACCACCCCCGCAAGACTGCTGCGCGATTACCGGCCTCTCCTGATTTTCGCCATCCTGCTGGTAACCTTCCGCACCACCATTGCCGACTGGTCCCCCGTGCCCAGCGGTTCCATGGAACCCACCTTGGTTCCCGGCGACGTGATGTGGATCGACAAGACCGCTTTTGGCCCCTCACTGCCCATCATCAACAAGAAACTGTTGACCTGGGGAAGCCCCAAACGCGGAGAAGTGATCACCTTCGTCCCGCCCCACAAGGATCAGCTGTTCGTCAAGCGCGTGATTGCGGTGCCCGGCGACCACCTGCGTATCGAAGGTATGAAACTATGGGTGAACGGGCAGCCCCTGGCCCAGCAGATTACCCGCGAGGAGGCGGATTATCTCCTGGGAGAAGGAACCATCGCTGCCAGCCATGGAGAGCGAAGCGAAGGCTGGTAGACCCCAGTAGCCGCGAGGCCGCACTGTTTTCCCGGCGTGCCTTGCGCCAGAGGGAAAACAAAGTAGGCCTCCGAACGCGG
>NZ_JBHNMF010000162.1:0-6657 GCF_048562965.1 Thiolapillus sp.
CCATACACAACCAAAAACCCAAGCCATTCATCTGGACAGCCAAGGCTAAGGATATCTTGGCTAAAGTTGTTCGTGCTAATCGCCGGTTAAGTTCCAAGCAAAATGCAACACTACACTAGGTTACCCTCAACCGTAACGTTCAGGAAGGGGCTTTTGCGACACCCTCCCTTTGGGAGAGGGGCCGGGGGTGAGGGTATAAAGAGTGGGCAACTCATGCCATGATCCCCTCATCCGATCCAATAAGCGCCACGAAGGCATCTTCGATATTGTCCTTACCCGCCTGCCGCATCAGTGCCTCAGGCGTGCCAACGGCCTTGATCACGCCAGCGGCGATCACCACCACTTCATCACACAGAGCGGTCACTTCCTGCATGATATGGGTGGACAAGAGTATGGCCTTGCCCTGTTCCTTCTGGCGCAGCAGGTAACGGCGCAGGGCGCGATTGCTCATCACATCAAGGCCATTGCCCGGCTCATCCAGCAGCAGGTTCTGCGGATTACCCACGAACGCCCGGGCGATGGCGACCTTGGCCCGCTGCCCCTGGGAAAAACCCTTGCAGGGGCGTTCGAGAAAATCCTGCATTTCCAGTTCCTGTGCCAGCGCGTCGATGCGTTTCGCCAGCACATCGCCTTTAATACCCTGCAGCTCACCAAAATAGGCGATGTTCTCCCGCGCCGTCAGCCTCGGGTACAGGCCGCGGGCATCCGGCACCACCCCCATGGCCGCCTTGGCGGGCAGGGGATCGTGCCAGGCATCCATGCCATCCACCAGCACCTGACCGGCATCCGGTTGCAGCAGGGCATACAGCATACGCAGGGTGGTGGTCTTGCCCGAACCGTTAGGCCCCAGCAGCCCGGTGATCCTGCTATCGGCGATCTCGAAGCTGACACCATCCACAGCCTTTACGGCGCCGAAGTGCTTTTTCAGATCCCTGGCGATGATCATGGCGCCGGCCCCAGTCTGTCGATGAAATAAGGCAGGTGCGCCGTTTGCTGCACGCAGACCGTTTCCCGGTCCGTCAGCGCCAGCCTTTCGATGAAATCCGCCGCCAGCTCGGGCACGCAGCCCCTGGGCAACACATTGTGTCCCTGCCGGGGGACCACCAGATGCCGCCCGCGGGTGAACTGCTGCAGCGCCTGTTCACCATAGGATACGGGCGTGACCGGGTCCAGTTCACCGGACAGCAGCAGCGCAGGCACATCGCTGCGCAAGGGGTGGTGAATATCCGCATAGCTCTCCCCCCTGGGCCACACCGAGCAGAGCTTTTCAATCTGCTGGGGGAAGCGCCCCAGCACCCGGTTGGATGGCGCCGGAAGATCCCGGTAGTAGGGCACATCCTCCGTGCAGACGATACTGTTGTGCATGCCCTCGCTCATCTCGCCTTCGAGGGAAGCCACCACCTGCAACGCCTGCGCCAGCATGGGCTGCCAGTCGTTCTCATCCACGGCATGAATCAGCAGGGGCAACAGGCTACGGGTCTCGCTGCTGTAGCTGAGCATGCGCAGGGCCGCATCCAGGGTCTGCCGGCTGGCCTGCAGATCCAGCGTCTTCCCCGTGCGCGGATGAGGCAGGCTCATGTTGTGCTCCTCGTCCACCGAGATCTGCTGGTAGGCCTGCCATTCGGCATCCAGGCGGGGAAAAGCCCTGCTGCAGGCTGGCGGCAAAGTTCACGCCGATCACTGTTTCCAGGGGAATGACGCCATCCAGCAGGATGCTGCGCACGCTGTCCGGATGCTCCCGCAACACCAGCTGCGCCATGCGCGTGCCATAGGAAACACCCATGAGGTTGATCTTCGTGTAACCGAGGGCCTGGCGCACGAATTCCACATCTTCCACGCCCAGGCGGGAGGTGAAGAAACGTACATCCGGCGACAGGTTTTCCAGGCATTCCCGGGTTTTCTGTACCAGCAGGTCATCGTCTGTGGTCAGCGACAGCGCCTCGTCCTGCGGGCAATCCAGCGGTGTTGATTTGCCCGTTCCCCGCTGGTCGATGAGAACGATGTCCCGCTGTCCCACGATGCGGCTGAACACCGGCCACATGAGCAGCGCCGTTTCCGTGGCCGACTGACCGGGACCGCCGGCAAAGAAAAACAGGGGATCGGGCATGGGCGCATTGCCGCTGGCCGGAATCACCGCCACGTGCAGGTCTATCTGTTTGCCTTCAGGCTGTTCATAATTCAGGGGCACGCTGAAATCATGGCAGCGGGCGTTCACCACCCTGGACAGGCGGGGATGGGTAAGCCCGCAGTCCACTGCCTGGCTCGCCCACGCAGATGAACCGGCGAGCAGCCATAGAACAACCAGCCGTAAAATGATGTTGTTGCCAAATCCCATGACCGGGAATGCTACTATATTCCGAACAACATCATCGCCATTCCACCTGTTATGGCAGAGCCAAAGGAGAATCCGACAATGACCAACGGCCCGGAAAACAAGGACACCGACTGGAAAGAAGAAATCTTCATCGCGGGAAACGAGCTGGTGGACCGTATCAAGGAACTGGTCGCCGAAGGCAACGTGCGGCGGCTGATCATCCGCAAACCCGATGGTGAAAGCCTGCTGGAGATCCCTCTCACTGCGGGGGTTGCCGTCGGAGGTGCGGTAACCATCATTGCACCGGTACTTGCCGCCCTGGGCGCGCTGGCGGCGCTGATAAAGGACTTCAAGCTGGAAGTGGTTCGCACCGACCCAGCCGAATCCGATGAAGAAAAACACCCCTGACAATCCGGCGGATGCCGTTCTGCTCGAACAGCTGCCCGGCATCGGCCCGGCCATGGCTGCAGACCTGCGCCTTCTGGGCATCATCCAGCCGGACCAACTCACTGGCCAGAATGCCTACAGCCTCTACGACAGTCTGTGTGAAAAGACCGGCGCCAGACACGATCCCTGTGTCATCGATGTGTTTCTCGGTGCCATTCACTACATGAACACGGGCGAGGCCCTGCCCTGGTGGCAGTTCACTCCTGAGCGCAAACAGACACTGGACAAGCCCTGAACAGCTTCCCTTCCTCCCTATTCCGGCACAAGCGCCCCCTTTCACAGGGGCTCCAGATCGCCCGGCCGCCAGGTTTTTTCAAACCAAGGCTTCAAGGGACCGTAGAGGCGCAGCACCAGGAACCAGGTCTTACCCGGAACCGTCTGAATCCAGTTGTTTTCCTTGCCGGCTGGCGGCTTGGGGCCGAAATAGAGATCCACGGAACCGTCGGAATTGTAATCCATCTTGGAAACCGTACTGTTCTTGCTCGGAAAGGGTTGGCTGGTCTGCAACTGGGAGCGGGTCTGAGGATCGTAGACCACGACGGACCAGAAGTCCTTGGCGGGCACATCGGGTGGCAGATGCAGGCTGTAATTTTTTTCGCCGCGCATGATGTCGCCGTTCCTGTCCTGGTTCAGACCGCCATAGCTGGAGCCCGCACCGGGGATCTCCCAGGCCATGGCCGGGGTGTTCACCGTAGCCTGATAGAAGAACATGGTGCGCGCATCCAGGTTACGGCCTGCCTTGCCGTCACCATCCAGCCAGCGGTAGTCGCCGCCGACGAAATGGGTGATCCAGTAGCTGTTTTCATACAGGTAGGCGCGCCTGTCCCTGGGGAAGAAGGACAAAGTGCGGGCGGTGGCATTGGCCACGGCCACGGCATCCTCCAGAATCTTCTTCAGGTGTGCGTCCGGCTCGAAAGGCTTCCCTTTCACCAGGCCGATGGCTCCGGCCTGACCACGCAACTCGGGGTCGATGAAATCCAGCGGTTCTTTCTGCAGAACCTGCCAGACTTCCTCGAAAAAACCAAAGTCATTGGCGTGAATGGTATTGAATACCCTGCCTGATACGTCGAGATATTTCATTTCCGGCGGATTGTCCGCCTTGGCAAGTGGATAAATCTTCAACCCGGTTTTCCACATGCGTGCCGCCGCTTCCGGCTTGCCGTCAACCAGAAAACCCCGCAGGATCAGCCAGTTGACGTAGCTGCGTGACTGCGCCACCCAGACATTCCGCTCCTTGCCGGCGATTTTCACCTTCACCGTGGACGGATCCTTGGCAGTGTTGGGGGTGGGCTTGAGATCGCCCTGGTAATCCGGCGGCAATATCAGGTACATGCCGCCTTTCTTCCGGTCGGGGCCAGGAGCCCCCATATCCACAACGAAGCGAAAGAAGGCATCGTTCACCGTACCCGGACCGGCACCGGGCGGGACTTCCACCACGGTAGGACCGTCGCGCTCCAGATCCAGGATGGCAGAAGCATAGACCGTGTCGGTATTGCCGGTGAGGAACAAGGCATTGGAATCCATGAGCTTGTTGAACACGAGGACATGATTGGCCTCGGTGGCACCCAGTTCCAGGTGTCCCCGGCGCATGGCTTCCAGGGAAGCGGCTGGCACGAAATTCAGGAAGACATCCATGCCGCGCATAAAATCCAGGTGGTCGTAGACCTTCTGCCGGGTGGCCGGCTCGGGCATGCCATCGAGGAATTTCAGTTCCCCGATTGAGGTTTTCACATGATCAGGGGTCAACAGACTTTCCGGAATAGGGTGGTTGTAACCCGAGGTCGGGGCCTCCGCCACAAGCGCGGCAGCAGCAGTCCCGGCAACCAGGGCCAGCAGGCCCGCTACCAGGCAAATAATCTTACTGGTGAAATTTTTCATGTCTTCGACTCTCTAATCGGTCAGGAACAGTGGCAGACAGTCTATCATCATTGCCCGGACACACCCAACCAAACTTGACCGAATGCGCCGGAGCTGCCCGATTGATTCCCCCTATGCCAAAATACAAAGGGCGGATTATCCGCAAGGGCTTCAGCGCGCTAGAATGCCTGCCATTGTTGATGCAGCAGGAACAGCGCCATGCAAACCGGCCCGAGAGAAATAACCACACCGTTTCGCCCCATCCCCCTGGACGTGCCCGAAGGCATGGCACCCAACGAGTTTTTCAACAGCACCGAAAACCTCAACGACCTGGAAAACAACAACGGCCTGCTGCGCAACCCCGAGAACCTGCTGCTCTACCGCAAGGCCCTGGGCCACAGCAACCTGTTCGATACTTCCATCATCTACAACACCTCCCAGTGCATTCTCAACCCCCTGGGCCGCCCGGTGCGCCGCACCCAGGTGCCGGACGATGTGAAACACGTCTGGAACCGCATGAACCAGATACTCATCGACTACATGCTGGAGCTGTTTCCCGATCCTGCAGACGCCCTGATCCTTGCCGGCGAAGCCAGCCTGGATGCCACCTGGTCCCTGACCTCCCCCGGTGTGCCCAGCATCCGCATGCTGCACAACCATTTCATCGCCTTCGACATGGAGCAGCTGCGCGCGGCCAAACTGGCGGACAGGGACAACCCCAATCTTACCGACGGCGGACAGCACAGCCTGTTCCAGAAGCACATGCGCGATGTCTACCGGGACTTCTTCGACGGCCTTGATCTGAACATCCTCAAGCTGGCGGATGAAGGCAGCTCCACCATCGGCCTCACGGGCTATCCCCAGGGACTGCCTAGCTGGGAGATACAGGGTGGCTCCGAGCGACTCAAAGACATCTGTTTCTGGCGTGAGTATGACGAGATCCTCAAGGGATTCATCGACTTCTACCGCACCTTCTTCACCCAGGTCTCCACACGCAATGCCCCCATGCCCAAGGATGCCTGGTTTCCGGATCAGATCGAAAAGAAGCTGCTGTACAACAATGAATTCCTGGCTACCGCCAAGAAAGTGCGCGACCGCTGTATCACCGACGCCAAGTACGCCAACGCCATACGCTGGCAGCCAGCCTTCAAGCAGCTCATCTACCGCAACGATGAAGGCAAGCTCATCGTCACGATCAGCCAGAACTCCATAGGCAACGCCATTACCGAATTGCTGGGCGTCGTGGTCAAACGCACCCCGGACGCAGGTGCTTATGAAAAGGCCGAGCCCGCGCTCATCGAAAAGCTGCTGGAAGTAAGACGGCGGCTGATTCGGGCCGATCTGGGAGAAGGCATCGAAACGCCCTATTGGGGCGCGGAATAAGATCCCACCCTTTCAGGCGACAGGAACAGCAGCGCACCTTCGTCACGGCCGGATCTCGTAAAAAAGCCTGGTTTCAGACCCGGAATTGATCCAAGACAACTGATCGCGTTTCTTTTCTCTCCCGATAAGCAAAATGCGAACTTTTGAGCTCTTTCTTACCTGCAAAGCGTTATAAACATTGTCGAGCGTCCACTGCATCAGGCGGGAGGGCGAAAATACCAAACAATCTCTTTTACCTGCAGGAGTCCATGCAATCAAGCGTGTCTTCGGCCTCGTGATAGATTTTGGGACATCCCAGTCCCCAAAATCGACTCGGCCTTTGACAACCTAATTTGTGCCCCAGCCGTCCTGGTCACCAAGCACTACGCAACAACTTCGCAAGCTCGTTGCCGCTCCGTACTTGGCTCCCATATGACTGGACGCCGCGTTCGGAGGCCTACTTTGTTCCCGTCTATAAATGCCAAGTCATTGAAATTCAATTGAAAAACCGAAAAAAGACGATGAGAAATCCGGTGCAGGATGGTACAATTATGATCGGCTCTTCGACGTTTCATATGGATTTCAGTATGGAACCCGCCGGGCTGGCAATCATGTAGATCATAGTTATAAAAGTTCGGTTGTTTCGATAGCCTCTGGCTCGTGCTCTGGCTGCTTGG
>NZ_JBHNMF010000163.1:0-6623 GCF_048562965.1 Thiolapillus sp.
GGCGGATTCCACGGGTGACCCGTTCTCTTTTCAATAAAATCCACCTTGCACCCATCCCTCGGTTTCTCGAAGGAATGGGGGCTTCATAGGTGCATGGGAACAGGCTTTTACGACACCCTCCGCATGCGGGAGAGGGACAGGGAGAGGGCATCAAAACACAGGAGCCAACCATGACCCAGCCCCTGCTCAGCGTAAAGGACTTGGTCATCGAGTTCTCCACCCAGCGCGGCATCGTGCGCGCCATCGATGGCGTGAGCTTCGAAATCATGCCCGGCGAGACGCTGGGCCTGGTGGGTGAATCCGGCTGTGGCAAGTCCGTGACCTCCCTGGCCATCCTGGGGCTGATCCCCTCGCCCCCCGGACGCATCGTCTCCGGCAGCATCAGGCTGGAAGGCAGGGAACTGGTGGGGCTGCCGGAATCGGAATACCGGCATATACGCGGCAAGGAGATCTCCATGATCTTCCAGGAGCCCATGACCGCCCTCAATCCGGTATTCACTATCGCCACCCAGATGACCGATGTACTCATGCGCCATCAGGGCATGAGCCGCAAACAGGCCAAAGCCCATGCTGTCGAAATGCTGGCGCTGGTGGGTATCCCCTCTCCACAAAAGCGCATCGACGAATACCCGCACCAGATGTCCGGCGGCATGCGCCAGCGTGTGATGATCGGCATGGCCCTGTCCTGCAATCCCAAACTGCTGCTGGCGGACGAGCCCACCACCGCCCTGGATGTGACCACCCAGGCCCAGGTACTGGAGCAGATGAGCAAATTGCAGGAAGAACTGGGCACTTCCGTCGTACTGGTCACCCATGATCTGGGCGTGGTGGCCCAGACCTGCAGCCGCACCGTGGTCATGTACGCAGGACGGGTGGCTGAACAGGCTCCTATTCATCCCCTGTTCCACCACCCGCAACATCCCTATACCGAGGGCCTGCTCAAGTCCATCCCCCGCATCCGCGATGAAAAGCTGGATGAGCTGCCCACCATCCCCGGCACGGTGCCCGATCTGCTGCACCTGCCGTCCGGCTGCCGTTTCGTGGACCGCTGCTACAAGGCAGATGACGCCTGTCACAGGCAGGAACCTCCCTTGGAATGGAGAGGCGATCAGGCCGTGGCCTGCTTCCACCCCGCAGGAGAAGCATCATGAGCGCATGGCGTATTCGTTGTCGGGCTGAAGCCCGACCTACGATGGCTGACCTTTGCTGTAGGTCGGGCTTCAGCCCGACATCTTACCCGGAGGAGTATCAGCCTTGAACAACCTCCTCGAAGTCCGGAACCTCAAGAAATACTTTCCCATCAAGGGTGGCTTCTTCCGCCGTACCGTTGGCCACCTCAAGGCTGTGGACGACGTGAGTTTCTGCATTCCCGAAGGGCACACCTTCGGCCTGGTGGGTGAATCCGGCTGTGGAAAATCCACCCTGGTCCGGGCCATCCTGCGGCTTCATGAGCCCACGGCTGGAGAAATCCGTCTGGCAGGGGCGGATATCAGCAAGCTGGACGCCAAAGCACTGGTGGCACACCGTCGCGACATGCAAATCATCTTTCAGGACCCCTACGCTTCCCTGTCCCCGAGGCGCACGGTCATGCAGACCCTGCTGGAACCCCTGGAAGTTCACCGCATCGGCGATGCAGCATTCCGCAAGCAGAAAGTGCTGGAGTTGCTGGACATCGTCGGCATGCGCGCCAATGTGCTGCACCGTTATCCCCACGAATTCTCCGGCGGCCAGCGTCAGCGCATCGGTATCGCCCGGGCACTGACCCTCGACCCCAAGTTTATCGTCGCCGACGAGGCTGTATCCGCCCTGGACGTATCTGTTCAGTCCCAGGTACTGAACCTCATCGCCCGCCTGCAGCGGGAACTGGGGATCTCTTTCCTGTTTATCTCCCATGACCTGGCGGTGGTCCAGCATATCAGCCACGAGATCGGCGTCATGTACCTGGGCAAACTGGTGGAAATCGCCTCTTCCACGGATCTGTACCGCGAACCCCGGCATCCCTATACCAGGGCCCTGCTTTCCGCCATCCCCATGCCCGACCCGGATGCCAAGTCAAACCGCACCATCCTGCAGGGCGACGTGCCCTCGCCACTGAATCCCCCTTCCGGCTGCCCTTTCCGCACGCGCTGCCCCGACGCCATGCCGGTTTGCGCAGAAAGTATGCCGGCGCTGAAAAACATCAGTGGAAACGACATTCCACACCAGGTTGCCTGTCATCTGTATTGAGCGGCATCCCCGTGAAGGAATATAATGATCTGCTTACCAACCGATCGAACAGGCAGGCTCATGCAACAGTATCAGACAGACAATCTGCGCATCCGCGCCACTCAGGAAGTGGTGCCCGCTGCCGTTCTGCATGAGCGCTACCCCATCACGGAAGAAGCGGCAAGAACCGTCTTCGAAACCCGCCAGCAGATTCACCGCATCCTGCATGGCGAGGACGACCGCCTGCTGGTGGTCATCGGCCCGTGCTCGGTACATGACCCCAAGGCCGCAATAGACTACGCCGGCCGCTTGCTGGAAGTAAAAAAGCAGCTGGCAGATGACCTGCTCATCGTGATGCGCGTCTATTTTGAAAAGCCCCGCACGACGGTGGGCTGGAAAGGTCTTATTAACGATCCTGACCTGGACAACTCGTTCAAGATCAACAAGGGTCTCGAACTGGCGCGGCAACTGCCGGTCGACATCAATAACATGGGGCTGCCTGCTGGCACCGAATTTCTGGATCTGATCTCACCCCAGTACGTGGCGGACCTGGTGAGCTGGGGCGCCATCGGCGCCCGCACCACGGAAAGCCAGGGTCACCGGGAGCTGGCTTCCGGCCTGTCCTGCCCGGTGGGATTCAAGAACGGCACCGACGGTACCATGCGCGTGGCTGTTGACGCCATGCGCGCCGCCGAGCGTCCCCATGTGTTCATGTCCATGACCAAGGAAGGCCATTCCGCTATCTTCTGCACTGCCGGAAACAACGACACCCATATTATCCTGCGCGGCGGAAAGCGCCCCAACTATGACGCCGAATCGGTGAGCCTGGCCGCTGAAGAAATGGAAAAGGCGGGACTGACGCCGAGGCTGATGGTGGATTTCAGCCACGCCAACAGCCACAAGCAATATGAGAAACAGGTGGACGTGGGAAGGGACGTGGCCGGGCAGATCGAACGGGGTGATATCCGCATCGTCGGCGCCATGATAGAAAGCCACCTGGTGGGTGGTAATCAGCCCCTGGAGCCGGGGAAAGAGCTTACCTACGGCCAGAGCATCACCGATGCCTGCCTCGCCTGGGAGGACAGCGTGCCGCTGCTGGAATTGTTGGCCAGGGCTGTACGCAAACGCCGCCATCGCTGAGAATTGCCGCGATGCGGCTCAGACGAGACCGCTGACCGGCACTTCAGCCCTGGTACAGAACCAGTATTTCCGGACTACATCTCGTCGAAACCCGCCTTGTGAAACCATTCCCGGGCTTTTTCCGGATCAGCCTCCACACCGTTGCCATCCTGATACATCATGGCGATGGTGGTCATGGAACCCTGCAGGCCCTGTTCCGCGCCCTTCATGAACCACGCCAGCGCCTTCTTGCCATCCTTGTCCACGCATTCGCCTTCCAGGTACATGAAACCGAGGCCATGCTGGGCAAAAGGCAGCCCTGCCTCGGCTGCGGCTTTCATGTTCTTGTAAGCCTGGAGCTGATTTTCCACCATGCCCAGGCCGTTCTGCGCCATGATGGCCACCCTGTACTGGGCTTCCGCGTTGCCCGCTTCTGCCAGCGGCTCCAGCAGTTCTGCGGCGCGTACAAAATGCTTCGCCTCGAAAGCTGCAATGCCGCTGTTCAGGGCCATTTCCTCTTCCATGCTCTTATTGTCTGCCATATCACAACTCCAAAACCTGTACGCTCTATAATGACAGGGGATTGTAGCTCATGCCGCCGGCATTTATTCACAGGCGAGCTACAGGGAAAACCCCTATTGCAGGAGCATCACAGAGTGCTTAGTGTGGAAAAATGAATGCCCGCTACCGATTGACCCCCGCCTTGCTCGCAATGATACTGATGTTGCTGGCGGTAAACACCGCTATTGCCGGCAATGTCGCCCTGGAAGCACAGCGCAAGCTGTTTCAGGCTGCGGAAAAACTCTCCGCGACGGGTAAACCCCTGCCCCGGCAGATGAAAACACTGCTGCGCAATTATCCACTTTACCCATACCTGGAATACGCCAGGCTCAAGCATGAGCTGAAAAATGCCAGCGCAGATGAGGTTGACGGTTTTCTCAGGAAATACAAGGACACGCCCCTGCCGTCCCTGTTGCGCAGCCGCTGGCTGAATGTGCTGGCGGAACGCAGGGACTGGAAAAACTATATCCGCTTCTATACCCCTCAAACCAATATCAGCCGGCAGTGTCACTATCTTCAGGCACTGATCCAGACCGGCAGCAAAGAACAGGCTTTTTCACAGGTCGAACCTCTGTGGCTCTATGGCAAATCCCGCCCCAAAGCCTGCGATCCGGTGTTCAAGGCCTGGCGCCAGGCAGGGCTGCTGACCACAGAGTTGGTCTGGCGGCGTATTGAACTGGCCATGAACCGCGGACAAATCAAACTGGCCCGCTTCCTGCAAAAGTCCCTCCCCGCCAGAGAACGGGGCTGGGTGGATACCTGGGTGCGGATACACAACAAACCGGCGCTGGCCCTGACCGACCCTGCGCTGAAGAAAAAACATCCTCAACGCCAGAAAATTCTGCTGGATGCCGCTTACAGACAGATTCGAAAGGACCCTGTCCCCGCTCTGGACTACTGGAAACGACTGCAGAAGAGGTTCAGCTTCAGCGTTCTCGAGAAGCACCTGGTGAACCGCAAGCTGGCCCTGTGGCTGACACGAAATGAAACGGCGGCCGCAATCGACTTCATGGCTGATCTCCAACCCTGCAGTCACGACAGCAAACTGCAGGAGGCTCTGGTCAAATCCGCGCTCTTGCACAATGACTGGGTGCAGGTCGTCTCGCGGATCGAACGCATGCCGGAAGAGGAACAGCAAAGCGAACGCTGGTCCTATTGGCTGGCGCGGGCACTGGAGCAGACCGGTCAGCGTGCCAGGGCCGCCATACTGTACCAACAGTTGGCAGCCAAACGGAGCTACTACGGATTTCTGGCCGCTGACCGAACCGGTCGCCCCTATCATTTTTCACCAAAGCCCAGCACCGTGGACAAGGAGCTTGCCGATGCCATCAGCAGGAACCCTGCAGTGGCCAGAGCACGTGAGCTGCTGGCACTGGATCGCTGGGTGGATGCCCGCCGTGAATGGCGTTTCGCCACCCGCGATCTGACGGCAGACGAATACATTGCCGCCGCGGAACTGGCGCAATCCTGGAACTGGCACGACCAGGCCATTTTCACACTGGCCAAATCCGACTACTGGGACGACCTGGAACTGCGCTTCCCTCTGGAGCACCTTTCCGATGTGAAACACTTTGCCCGCAAGAACAGGCTGGACATGTCCTGGGTATATGGCGTGATACGGCAGGAAAGCGCTTTCAACGCCAGTGTACGCTCCTATGCCGGTGCGGTGGGGCTGATGCAGCTCATGCCTGCAACTGCCCGCTACGTTTCAAAAAAGCTGCTGAAGCGCAAACGCTCGCCCAAACGCAGGGACCTGATCACTCCAAGCATCAATATCGAACTGGGTACAGCCTATCTGGCCGATATATTTGCCAGCCTAGGGGACAACCCGGTACTCGCCACAGCCGCCTACAATGCCGGCCCCCACCGGGTAAAACGCTGGATGCCCAAATCCAGCCTGCCGGCAGATATATGGGTGGAACTGATTCCTTTCAGGGAAACCAGGGGATATGTGCAGCGGGTATTCACCTATGCTGCCATCTATGATCACCGCCTCGAACGCAAGCTCACGCGACTGTCTGAACGCATGTTGCCGGTACAGGGGACGCAGGCGGCACAGACTGCCCAGACAACCATCAAGGACAGTACTGCACTATAAGTAAAGTGGTGGGAGGATACGCGGGATAGTCATGGTCATCCCCGCGGCTGCAGAACGGATCAGCTCAAGCTACTTGCGGAGCAGGAAATCCATCAGCAATGCTCTGTCAACATCGTCAATCTGGTGAAACTCGCAACCAAAACGATAACTGTTTTGTGACAGGCGGTGACAGAACACCACCCGGCAGCGGGTCTGTAATTCCCGATCGTTTCCCGGCAGCCGGAACGCCATATCCACGTAAACGCCAAAAACGGGACCCGGCGTCTTGCGTCCTTCCGGCATGATGCGGCATTGCGCGCCGGCATCACAGAGAAAGTCCAGGCCTGTCTCGGTAAGCTGTTTGACAAGGACGGGTTGCGCGATGGAACCGCGAACACGCATACTCGCACGCAAAGCGGTCTCTACACGGTGTAATTTGTGCTTCAGGGCATACATAGTTTCATTTCCGATGTCCCGCTCCCGGTGCAGGAACATATCATTCAGTTTTTACCGGACAGTTTTTCCCTCGTCCGGCTCAATAGTAAGCGCCCAAGAATCCACACCTGTTTTCCCGACCTGACCCCGTGCAGACTTTCTCCTGAAATTTCACGACACAGGAGAAATCGATGGACATGTCTGATGCCACCGAAGGCGCGTCATT
>NZ_JBHNMF010000164.1:0-6618 GCF_048562965.1 Thiolapillus sp.
TCAACGCGCCTTTCGGCCTCGCCACAAAATATGATGATGCAAGCGTGTCTTCGGCCTCGTGATAGATTTTGGGACATCCCAGTCCCCAAAATCGACTCGGCCTTTGACAACCTATTGGTGCTCCAGCCGTCCTGGTCACCCAGCACTACGCAACAACTTCGCAAGCTCGTTGCTGCTCCGTACTTGGCTCCCATATGACTGGACGCCGCGTTCGGAGGCCTACTTTGTTTTCCCTCTGGCGCAAGGCACGCCGGGAAAACAGTGCGGCCTCGCGGCTACTGGGGTCTACCAGCCTTCGCTTCGCTCTCCATGGCTGGCAGCGACTGGGTGGGCCGTTACCACGCAATCCGTTCGGAAATAAAAACCATCAACATCAACCCGAGCATTGCCTACAAGCTGAATGAACGTATTTCCCTGGGTGGTGGCGTTAGCGCCCAGTACATCAGTGCCACGCTCTCCAACAACGTGGATTTCGGCACCATCTGCTACGGCCTTGAAGCCCAGATCCCCCAGTTGCCAGACGGCACCTGCGCCGCCGCGGGCATGATACCCACGGGTTCCGATGGTTATGCCAAGGTCAAGGGTACCGACTGGAGCTTCGGCTTCAATCTCGGCGCCATGATCAATTTCACTGACCATACCCGTGTCGGCCTTGCCTATCGCTCCAACATCAAACAGAACCTCGAAGGCTCTGCCGATTTCCGTGTTCCGGCCGGTTTCCAGGCGATCCTTGACATGGGCATTCCACTGTTCAGCAATACCAGCGCTACGGCTGACGTAGACCTGCCGGAATCGGCTTCCGTAAGTCTGTATCATGCTTTCAATGACCAATGGGCCGTTCTCGCGGACGCGACCTGGACCAAGTGGAGCCGTTTCGATGAGCTGGTCAGGAGCCGTTTCGATGAGCTGGTCATCAGGTACGGCAACCCGGCGCAGCCAGATACCGTGCAGCCGGAAAACTGGGACAACAACATGCGCTATTCCCTGGGCGTCACCTACAGCCCCAGCCAGAAATGGATCTTCCGGGCCGGCTGGGCCTATGATGAAACCCCCATCAGCCGCACCAAGGACCGTACACCGCGCATTCCCGGCAATGACCGCACCTGGGTTGCCTTGGGCCTGGGTTATCGCATGTCCGACAGCCTGAGCCTCGACGCGGCTTATTCACACCTGTTCATCGACGATACCAAGATGGATGCGCTCGATCACAGCACCGGTCACCAGCTGATCGGCACCTATGAATCCGACGTGGACATCTTCAGCGCCCAGCTGAACTACAAATTCTAGGCGTTTGCACCGGTTCAGGTCCACCAGGCCCTGAACCGGAAGCAAAAAAAGCCGCCCGTAAAGGCGGCTTTTTTACTGTAAAAACAATCACATATACATACAAATATTCGCATCTCCGGCAAACTCGAAGAAGCGTGCCGCACCGGCTAGTTCGATGCCATCGATAAACTCGGAGGGTTCCATATCGAACAGCTCCACAGTCATGTTGCAGGCAATAAAACGGACTTCGGCTTCCTGGCTGAGTTCACGCAATTCAGTGAGACTGGCCACACCTTTGGCTGCCATCTGCTTCTTCATCATGGAAGTCATCATGGCTTCCATACCCGGCAATGCTGTCACCAGTACGGGCATCCACTTTTCCATGCCACCCGGCATGGGCATACCCGGATTACCCAAGGGCGTTACACGCAGGTGATCTAGATCCTTCTTCAGCAACTGCAAGCCATAGAAGGTAAAGAAAATCTCCACATCATAGCCGAGTGCTGCAGCAGTAGAGCCGAGAATGAACGGAGGATAGCCCCAGTCCAGGGTTCCTTTTGTGGCAATAATCGCCAGTTTTTTCTGTTCCATTGGTTTTCTCCCCTGCGCAGAACGCAGTATCAGAAATCAACAGGCGATCAGGCCTTCTTGATCAGGAAATGGAACTTGCCACCTTCTTCCTTGGATTCCATCAGCTCGTTTCCGGTCTGCTTGGAAAAAGCTTCGAAATCTTTAACAGAACCGGGATCGGTCGCAATGATATGCAGTACCTTGCCGGGTTCCAGAGCTGCCAGCGCTTTCTTGGCGCGCAGAATAGGAAGTGGGCAGTTCAAACCGCTTGCGTCGAGTTCATCATCAAAATCAGCCATGGGATTTCTCCAGTGTTTAGGGGTTTAAATAACAGTGCTTTCTTATATTCTAACTCTGCGAGAAAGGCAAGCACCAGATGAAAAAAAGACTCACAGAGTGGTAATTTCGTACCCGTTCCGAGCCCAGTCAATAATGCCACCACGCAAATTGTAGGCGTTGCCCACACCTTGCTGTTCGAGAAAGGCGCAGGCATGATAGGAACGCGCCCCACTGCGGCAATACAGGATGATATCCTTGTCCTTGGGAAGATCCTGCAGTTTCAGTGGAATAAGGTGCATGGCCAGGTGTTCAGCCCTGGGCAGCACGCCCTGACGAACTTCCGCGTCGCTGCGAATGTCCAGTAAAACAATATCCTCGCCTGCATCCAGCCGCTTTTTCAGCGTGGATGAGTCGATCTCTTTGACTTGCATTCCCACCTCAGATCTGGTCGATGGCAACTTGAATTGATGTAGTATATTATAACATCCTCATATAAGCAATGAATACGCGGCATAAACACCGGTAATATCAAGGTTTTTACAATACAGAACAATTGCTTATGCTAAACTGCCAGCTTGCCCTTTTCCCGGGCCCCAATCCTCTTAACATGGCCGAAACCCAATGGATTTTCTTCCCGTTTTTCTCAATATTCAATCCCGCCCCTGTGCTGTCGTAGGTGGAGGCGAAGTCGCCGCACGAAAAGTCAGGCTCCTGCAGGCTGCTCAGGGACAGGTCACCGTCATGTCTCCGGTTCTCTGCGAGGCATTGCAGGCAGAGAAGGACAAAGGGGAAATCACTCATCTGGCAGAAGATCATTCACAGATCAGCCTGGACGGCTTTGCCGTGGTCATTGCCGCTACCGATGACGCAGCCGCCAACGAGCAGATTGCAGCTCAGGCCAGGCAACACAATATTCCCGTGAACGTGGTGGACAATCCCGACGCCGGCACCTTCATCATGCCTTCCATCATCGACCGCTCTCCAGTCATCGCAGCCGTTTCCACAGGCGGCGCCTCCCCCGTGCTGGCGCGCCTGATCCGGGCGCGTCTGGAATCTCTCATTCCGGCAGGATACGGTCGCCTCGGAGAACTCACAGCACGCTATCGCGAGCGGGTAAAACAAGCTTTTCGAAGCACCGATGACCGGCGTCGTTTCTGGGACCGTATCCTGCAGGGCAGCGTAGCAGAACGCGTCTTTTCCGGTCACATGGAAGAAGCCGAGGCCGTACTGGAAAAGGAACTTGCGGAATTTTCGTCCAACAAGGGCATGGGTGAAGTCTACCTGGTGGGGGGCGGCCCCGGCGATCCGGACCTGCTCACCTTCCGCGCCCTGCGATTGATGCAGCAGGCCGACGTGGTGGTTTACGACCGCCTGGTGGCCAAGCCTGTGCTCGAAATGGTGCGACGTGACGCCGAGCGCATCTACGTGGGCAAGGAGCGCGACCGCCATGCCATGCGCCAGGAGGAGATCAACGAACTGCTGGCTAAACTGGCGAAGGAAGGCAAACGGGTGGTTCGTCTCAAGGGGGGCGACCCCTTCATCTTCGGCCGGGGCGGTGAGGAGATCGATACCCTGGCCGAGCAGGGCGTCCCCTTCCAGGTCATACCCGGCATCACGGCCGCATCCGGCTGCGCCACCTACTCGGGTATTCCCCTGACCCATAGGGACTATGCCCAGTCCGTCACCTTCGTCACCGGGCACCTGAAGGACGGCAGCATGAATCTGAACTGGAATCAGCTGGCCCAGCCCCACCAGACCATCGTGTTCTACATGGGACTCATGGGACTGCCGGTGATTGTCGAAAAGCTGGTCGAACACGGCGTATCACCGCAGATGCCCATCGCCCTTGTCCAGCAGGGCACCACCCACCTGCAACGGGTGTTCACCGGCACCCTGGAAAACATCCTGGACGTGGTGGAACGTGAAAAACCCAAGCCACCCACCCTGACCATCGTCGGCGAAGTCGTTCAACTGCACGAAAAGCTGTCCTGGTACAAGGGTGAAAAACCGGGCTACCAGGGCGCCACGTCAGCCATTCAGCCCGGCACCGAACTCTGACATAGCCCGATCATCCTGCACACACCGCGAGGTTGAGACGTCTCGGCCACGCGGTACACTGCCTGCATGGAACCGAAGAACCGTCTGGCCAGCGCACTCAGCCCTTACCTGCAGCAACACGCCCACAACCCCGTGGACTGGTGGCCCTGGTGCCCCGAGGCTCTGCAGGCCGCCCGTGAGCAGGACAGGCCCATTCTGCTGTCCATCGGTTATTCGGCCTGTCACTGGTGTCATGTCATGGCCCACGAATCCTTCGAGGACGAGCAAACCGCCAGCCTGATGAACGAGCTGTTCGTCAACATCAAGGTGGACCGGGAGGAACGCCCGGACCTGGACAAACTCTACCAGCATGCGCATCAGCTGCTTGCAGGACGGTCCGGCGGCTGGCCCCTCACCGTCTTCCTCGATCCCCATACCCAGGTTCCGTTTTACTCCGGCACCTACTTCCCTCCCCGTCCCCGCAGCGGTCTTCCAGGCTTTCCCTGCCTGCTGAAGAACATCGCCACCGCCTGGCAGCAACAACGCCAGGCCATCGAAGCACAGGGCAGCCAGGTGATAGAAGCGCTGAACCGGCAATCCCAGGTCGAAACCGATGACAGGAGCAGCCTGGACGACACCCTTGTCGACAGAGGTGTCAGCTTGCTGCTGGATCAGTTCGACGGTCGTCATGGCGGCTTCGGCAGTGCACCCAAGTTTCCACATCCCCAGAACCTGCGCCTGCTGCTCACCCGCAACGCAGATCAGTCCCAGGCAAGGCAGGCCGCCCTGTTTACCCTGTCCAGGATGATAGGGGGTGGCGTATTCGATCAGCTTGGCGGCGGTTTCTACCGCTACGCCGTGGACGACGCGTGGATGATCCCCCATTTCGAGAAGATGCTCTACGACAACGGGCCGCTGCTGCAGCTCTGCGCCCGGGCATGGCGGCTCACGGGAAAGCCGGCTTTTCGCCACGCAGCCGAAACAACAGCGCAGTGGCTCATGACGGAGATGCAGCATCCGGACGGTGGCTATTTTTCCAGCCTGGATGCAGACAGCGAAGGCGAGGAAGGGAAATACTATGTCTGGTCACGCAGGGAAGTGCGCGAACTGCTAAGCAAAGACCAGTACCAGGCCTTCAGTCTGCACTACGGTATCGACCGGCCCGCCAACTTCGAAGGCCGCTGGCACCTGCACGTGGAACGTGATCCGGAGGATGTCGCCAGGCAACTGCAAACCGGTCAGGACACCCTGGACGATCTGCTGGACAGCGCCAGAAACCTGCTGCTTTCCCGACGCCAGCAGCGCACCGCCCCCGGCAGGGACGAGAAGATCCTCACCGCATGGAATGCCCTGACCATCGAAGGCATGGCAGCTGCCGGCATGCTGCTGAACAGGCCGGACTGGGTTGATTCTGCCGAAAGTGCCCTGAGCCACCTTCAGAAAAAGCTCTGGCACAACGGCCGCCTGCTGGCCGCCTGCAAGGACGGCCAGGGCTACCAGGCAGCCTATCTCGATGATCATGCCTTCCTGATCCAGGCGATTCTGACCCTGTTGCAGGCACGCTGGAACAGTCCCAGTCTGCAGTGGGCCATGACGCTGGCAGACCAGATGATCGCGCATTTCGAGGACAAACAGCAGGGCGGTTTCTATTTCACTGCCGACGATCAGGAGCCCCTGATCCAGCGGCCACGCGGGCTGATGGACGAAGCCATCCCCAGCGGTAACGGTATTGCTGCCCTGGCATTGCAGCACCTGGGGCATCTGACCGGAAGGCAGGACTACCTCGATGCGGCGGAGCGCACGCTCGAGGCCGCCACCGGCCACCTGCAGCAGATACCTCATGCCTCTCCTTCGCTGCTGCTTGCACTGGAGGAATATCTGTCACCCGCGGCTATGCTGGTCATTCGCGGCCCGGAACCGGAGCTTTCAGAATGGCGTGACCGAGCACTTGCATGTGCCGGACCACGACTCATGCTCTACGCAATCGATGCGGAAGATCATCATCTGCCACCGATACTGGAAGCCCGTCAGCACAAGAATACCGCTGCCTGGCTGTGTCGTGGCACCGAGTGTCTGCCTCCCGCCGAAACTCTCGACAGGCTCGAATCGCTGCTCCGGCAGATCTGAATATCCCACAGCGCAAATGCGTATCGGACATTGAAACAGACACCTTCTTATCTGCCTGATCTTCGCTGAGTCGCAGTAGCAGTAGCTTTCTGCATATACCCATCTATTGCTACCCGCTTTTCCGGCAAGCGGTTTGTCACTTCATCGTCTGAACCAACGTCTGCCCCCCCTGCCAACACCTCGCAACTGCTCTATGTACGCATAAAGAAGCATTATTATATATAGTATTGCGAATCGTTATCTTTTGCGTTCCGGATATTATCGACGAAACAACAGACCGGCCCCTGCTGCTGGAGGACATGCATGATCAAACCTTGCCGCCTGTTTCCGCTTCTCCTG
>NZ_JBHNMF010000165.1:0-6605 GCF_048562965.1 Thiolapillus sp.
TTCCCGGCGTGCCTTGCGCCAGAGGGAAAACAAAGTAGGCCTCCGAACGCGGCGTCCAGTCATTGGGAGCCAAGTACGGAGCAGCAACGAGCTTGCGAAGTTGTTGCGTAGTGTTTGGTGATCAGGACGGCTGGGGCACCAATAGGTTGTCAAAGGCCGAGTCGATTTTGGGGACTGGGATGTCCCAAAATCTATCACGAGGCCGAAGACACGCTTGAAAGCCCCCATGGAGTGTTCGATGAAAAAACTGCTCGTTCTGTTTCTACTGTGTCTCTTTTCCGCCGGCCTGCTCGCCGCCGACCCCAAAGAAGGCACGGATTACGATCTGATTTCTCCCGCCCCACCCAAAGGCAGCGGCAATGAGGTGGAAGTGCTGGAATTCTTCATGTACACCTGCCCTCACTGCAAGAACCTCGATCCAAAACTGCAGGAATGGGCGAAGAAGCTGCCGGAAAACGTCAAGTTCCATCACATGCCCGCCATGTTCGGCGGTTCGGCCAACCTTCATGCAAAGACTTATTTCGCCCTTGAGGTCATGGGCGAGGCCAAGCGTCTGCACAAGCCTTTCTTCAAAGCCATTCACGAGCAGAAGCGCCGCCTGCGCAACCAGAAAGACATTGAGAAATTCCTGGCCGAAAACGACGTGGATCTGGACAAGTTCCGCGCCGCCATGAAATCTTTCACCGTGCAGACCAAGGCCAACCGTGCGGCCGCACTGATGCGCCGTTACGGCATCCGCTCTGTCCCCAGCATGGTGGTCGACGGGCGTTACCGCATCAAGAACACACCCACCGTGCTGGAAACCACCGACATGCTGATCGAAAAAACGATTGCCGATCGCAAATAATCCCGTGACCGCAACGCCAGACAAGGACGTCTTAAGCCGTCACAGCACACTGCCGCGCCGCTTCAACCTGCTCAGCTATAACATCCAGGTAGGTGTGGACACCTGTCGCTACCGCGAATATGTGACCAAGGGCTGGAAACATGTTCTTCCGCACAGGGAGCGCATGGTGAACCTCAACCGCATGTCCGCCATGCTGGCGCAATTCGATATGGTGAGCCTGCAGGAAGTGGATGCAGGCAGCCTGCGCAGTGGTTTCGTGGACATCACGGAGTACCTGGCCCAGCGCGCCGGCTTTCCTCACTGGTACCGGCAGATCAACCGCAATATCGGCGTCATCGCCCGTCACAGCAACGGCTTCCTCAGCCGCTTCCGCCCCAGCAGGATCACCCACCACAAACTGCCGGGCGGTCCGGGGCGTGGCGCCATGCTGTTCGAGTTCGGCACCCACCGCGAAGCACTGCTGCTGTGCAGCGCGCATCTTGCCCTGGGACGCCGCGCGCGCGCCAAGCAGCTGGATTTTCTCAGCGAACTCCTTGAGAACCGCCCTCACGTGGTACTCATGGGTGACCTGAACGCCAGTTGTGAAGCACAGGAGATACGCCGCTTCATCCAGACCCATGACATGAGCGAACCAGCCTGCGACCAGCCCACCTTCCCCAGCTGGCGACCGATCAAGAAATTCGATCACATCCTGGTTTCGCGCAAGCTGCAGATCATCGGAACCAAGGTGCTGGATTACCCCCTGTCGGATCACCTGCCGGTCAGCATGGAGCTGGAACTGCCGGACAGCGCGAGAGACATCATCTGAGCATCCGGGACACCACCCGGTAAATTCAGGACTGCAATACCAACTTCACCACCAGCTTTGCCGCGGTTCAACCTGTTGAGCTGCCGGCCCAGGCATGGCGCCATTCCCTGCCCGTACCTTCACTGAGCAGCTGCATCAGCCCGTCACTAGGCAGGGCTTCGCCGGGATAGACCTGGTGGATCTCCACGGCGCATCTTGCGCCGAAACCGTATTGCCGCCAGTCCAGCATGGCAACAGGGCAGCTTTCTCCGCAGGCTTGGCAACGCCATAACTGCGCGCTGTCCCTCTCCCATACCTGCAGCTTCTCCTTCCATCCTGGCACAGGCGCCCGGCATGACGGGCAACGCGGGCGGCTTCGTGCCGGCGCGACGAACAGTGGTGGTGGCTGCCGGTCTGCGATCAGTGATACGTGACAGAAGTCCCAGCCACCATCGGCCGGGCGTTCGAGCTGCAGATGGGGCGAGCAGCCTGCAAAAGCAATGTGCCGGAAGAATTCAGGACCAGCCAGGTAGTGATGCGCTTCGAGCGCCTCTCCCACAAAACCGCAGCCCAGCAACAGGTCGCCAATATCGGAAACCGGCGGTGGCACGTCCAGCACGGGCAGGGGAAAGAGATACAGACTGGTGTTCATGGTATTTGCAAATAACGGGGATGCTACAATATACCACTGATTTTTCGAGCCGGATCACCATGCGCTTTCTCCCCTTCCTACTGCTGATTTTTACCCTGCAGGCCCTGGCCGCCAAAAAGGCGCTGGTGGTCGTCAGCGTGCTACCGCAGAAAACCATCGTCCAGGGGGTGGCGGGAGACCTGGTAGATATCGAAGTGATGGTGGGCAAGGGGTTCAACCCGGCCACTTATCAGCCGTCTCCCCGCCAGATCGCCCGCCTGTCCAGGGCCGTGCTGTACGTGCGGGCCGGCATGCCTTTCGAACAGAGCTGGCTGCCGCGTTTCACCGCCGTGAATCCCGCCATGGCAATCCTGGACATGCGCGAGGGCCTGAAACTGCTGCCGGCACAGGGACACCATGCCCAAGATGCCGACCCCCACATCTGGACAGACCCTGAACTGGTCAAACAGCATGCACAAAGGCTGCGCGACAGGCTGGATGCGCTGTTTCCCGCTCACAAGAGCCGCTTTGACGAAAACTACAGCCGGTTTGCCGCAAGGCTCAATGCGCTGGACAGGGAACTGCAAACCACTCTGGCACCGGTCAGGGGGGAAAGCTTCCTCGTCTATCACCCGGCCTGGAGCTATTTCGCCCATCGCTATGGCCTGAAACAGATGGCCGTGGAACACGAAGGCAAGGAGCCCAACCCGCGCAGCCTGGCACGGCTGATCGAAACTGCGAAGCGCGCTCACATCCACACCATACTGGTACAACCCCAGCACAGTGCCGCAACAGCCAGGGTACTGGCGGATGCTATTGGCGCGAAGCTGGTGCAGATGGATCCCCTCGAAGCAGACATTTTTTCGGCGCTGCGCAAACTGGCAGCGGCGCTGACGGCACAGAAATCATGACCGGCAAGGCCATCGAAATCGAGGACGTTTCCTTTTCCTACGGCGACATACCCGTGCTCGACCACATAAGCCTGGAAGTCCCCCAACTGGAGTTTCTCGGCATCGTCGGCCCCAACGCCGGTGGCAAGAGCACCCTGCTGAAAATCATCCTCGGCCTGCTCAGGCCACAGCAGGGCAAGGTGCGGGTGTTGGGCAGTACACCCCGGCGGGCGCGGCGCAATCTAGGCTATGTGCCCCAGTATCCGGCTTTCGCCCGGGATTTCCCGGTCACGGTGGAGCAGGTCGTGCTCATGGGACGTCTGGGACAGGGGCGTATCATCGGCGGCTACAGCCGCAGGGACAGGGAGATCGCCCGCCGGGTGATGATAGAAACAGAGATGGACAACCTGGCGCAGCGGCGTATCGACCAGCTTTCCGGGGGGCAGCTGCAACGCGCTTTGGTCGCCCGGGCGCTGGCCTGCGAACCGAAGATCCTGCTGCTGGACGAACCCACCGCCAACATCGATATGCGCGTTGAGAACGAGCTGTTCGACCTGCTGAAAATCCTCAACAAGCGCATGACCATCCTGGTGGTTTCCCACGACATCGCCTTCATCTCAGGCTATGTGCACCGGGTTGCCTGCCTGAACCGCACCCTGATCTGTCACCACACGGAAGATATCGATGGCCAGGTGATCCAGCAGCTGTATGACGGAGACGTGCGCATGGTGGCGCATAAGCACTGATGGACGCCTTCCTCGAATACGGCTTTCTGCAAACCGCCCTGGCGGCCGGCCTGCTGGCCAGCATCGGCTGTGGCGTCATGGGCAGCTATGTGGTGGTGAAGCGTATCGGCTACATGGCCGGCGGCATTTCCCACAGCGTGCTGGCCGGCATGGGTGCCGCCCTGTTCTTCGGTTTTTCTCCCATGCTGGGGGCATTGATCGCCGCCCTGGTCGCCGCGCTGTTCATCGGCTGGATCAAGCTGCGCTGGCAGGCCCAGGAGGACACCCTCATCGGCGCCATGTGGGCCATCGGCATGTCCATCGGCGTGCTATTCATTTCCCGCACCCCCGGCTACAGCACCGACCTCATGAGCTATCTCTTCGGTAATATCCTGCTGGTATCACGCAGCCAGTTGTGGGAAATGGCCGCACTGAACGTCCTGGTCATCGGCATGGTGCTGGCCTTCTACCGGCAGTTTCTGGCCGTCTCCTTCGACGAGGAATTCGCCCGGCTGCGCGGCGTGCCGGTGAACTTCTTCTACCTGCTGTTCCTCTGCCTGGTGGCTCTGACCGTGGTACTGCTGGTGCAGGTGGTGGGCCTGATCCTGGTCATCGCCCTGCTCACCCTGCCCGCCGCCATTGCCGGCCACTACATCCACACCATGGGGCGCATGATGATCCTCGCCAGCGGGCTGGGCATGGTCTTCACCAGCGTCGGCATCTGGCTTTCCTATGTGCTGGACATGCCCACCGGCGCCATCATCATCCTGGTCGCCGGCAGCTGTTACCTGCTTTCCGCGCTCTTCAGCCAGTGGTGGCGCGAACGCCACTCCGGAAGCACGGCATCGTGAAACGTTTCTTCATCGCCCTGGTACGCGGCTATCAGCTGCTGATCAGTCCCTTCCTGGGCAACAATTGCCGCTACACCCCGACCTGCTCCGCCTATACCATCGAGGCGATGGAGAAACACGGTCCCCTGAAGGGCGTCTGGATGGGCATGAAACGCGTGGGCCGTTGTCACCCCTTCCATGAAGGCGGCTATGATCCTGTACCGGAGCCAAAAAACAAGAAATGACCTCAGACAGCCTGTTCCACAGTTTCGACGTTTTCCGGCAGTCCTTTGTCGACAGGCTCGCCGCCCTGCTCGAAGAACCCCAGCCGGGCAGCTTCATCCTGGTGCTGGCCAACGCCATCTACGATGAACACATCCATGCCCTGCTGCAGACACGCCTGGAACAGCGCTTCAGCGAACTGTCTGACGGGTTGAGACAGCAGCTGATCACGGGCCAGGGCCTCGAGGCACCGGAGGACGACCTGCTGGTCTTCCTCAAGCTCATGGCCGTGGGCCTGGAGAATCTCCAGCCAACACAGTTCCGGCGCGCCGGTCCCTGGGAACTGCAGTTCAATCCGGTCCGCGCCTTCCGTCCGCCACGCATGAGCAACACGGCCATCACCGGGCTGCATGCGCCCTTCGATCCCCAGGGTTTTCATTTCAACAAGCCTTTCCTGCGCAAGGAAATCCTCTGGGAAGGCGAACTGCTGGGCGATCACTGCCGCCTGCTGTACAACAAGTTCCCCTTTGCGCCCCTGCACGGCTTGCTGGTAGTGGAACCCGACGAGAAGCATCCGCAATACCTGGGCAAGTTCGCCCACGAACATGCCTGGCAACTCCTCGAACACCTGGGAAACACCCTGCCAGACTGTGGATTTGGCTACAGTGCCCGGGGCGCCTACTCCTCGGTCAATCACCAGCACCTGCAGATGTATGTTGGCAAGACTGGCGGCTACCCCGTAGAGCAGCCTCTGTGGCAGCACAACGGCGGCAGCGAAGCTTATCCCCTGGACTGCCAGGTATTCGGTTCTGTGGTGGATTCCTGGCGCTTCATCGATGAGCTACATGGCGCCAACCACAGCTACAACCTCCTCTACCGCCCCGGCAGGCTGTACGTGCTTCCCCGCGCCATGCAGGGCAGCTACACCCACGCAGGCTGGACAGGTGGTTTTGCCTGGGCGGAAACCGCCGGCGCCATCACCACCTTCAGCGAGCCACAATACCGGCAGCTCACCGCCCAAGACATCGTCACCGAAATGGAGAAACTGCAATGCCCCTGATCTACTCCATCGTCGAAAGCGCCGGCCACCCGAACTTTTCCACCCTCTACAGCCAGCTGGGCATGGAAGAGAAGCGCCTCAGCTCCATGCGCAAGGCCATGAGCCTGATGAAGAAACAGCCGCCGGACTACGTGGTGGCAGAATTCATCTATGGATACAGCAACAACTATGCCGGCGTGAATATCTCCAACCTGGATGTCATGCTCTACAGCCTGCAGAAATATGCACCACACTGCCGGGTGATCGTGTTCTGCAACAAGGATGAACGGCAGTACACAGACAAACTGCAAAGCATCTTTCCCCTGCACGGCGTGCTGGCCCGCCCGGTCTCGGTGGACAACATGAAAGCGCTGCTCGTGTAGGTGGCAATCACAAAGAGAGTTGGTGCGAATCATACGTCATCGCACCGACGCCATTCCAACCACCCCGTAGGATGCGGTGACGCAGGAACCGCATCATATGATCAACGCTTCCGGCAGCCGATATTCCTGCCGGCTCTTCCCCAAATGGAGTGGGTAGATTATCGTAATCCCCTATGAGAGACAAAGACCTATACGCCCAGATACTGGGAATCAAGAGTCCCTGGCAAGTATCCGGTGTAGAGCTGGCGCTG
>NZ_JBHNMF010000166.1:0-6594 GCF_048562965.1 Thiolapillus sp.
CTTGTGCTAGACTTTCTTAAAACCCAAGCATTGTTTTATCTCTTTTTTGCAGCCAATTTAGGGCAAATATCCTAACATGTCTGAGCTACTGGAATTATTGCGCAAATCCTCGCCTTTCTATGACGGGAATGCTCCCTTTATTGAAAATCTCTACGAAGCCTGGCTGCAAGATCCCAACAGTGTAGCGGAAAACTGGCGGCTGGAGTTCGAGAAACTGCCGAAAGTCAACGGCCATGGCGGTGAGGAACTGTCCCATCAGCGCATCCAGCAGCATTTCAGGCGCATGGCCAGAACCCGCTTATCGAACCATCCGGGTTGCGACGATACGCTCGCCGCCCAGGCCGCCGCCCGGCAGGCATCGGTGCTGAGGCTTATCAACGCCTATCGCATCCGGGGACATCAGCTGGCCGATCTCGATCCTCTGCATCTGCACGACAAACCTCACCTGCCCGAGCTGACTCTTGCCTATCACAACCTGACGGAAGACGACCTGGACCGCGTATTCAATACGGGTTCCCTGTTTGCCCCGGAAAGCCTTCCCCTGCGGGAAATACTGGAGCTGGTGCAGAAGGTGTACACAGGCACCGTCGGCTCGGAATACATGCACATCACCGACACGGTGGAAAAGCGCTGGATACAGCAGCGCCTTGAAACCTACCGCACCCGCCCGGAGCTGTCCGAAGGCGACAAGCGCTGGATCCTGCGCATGCTCACCGCCGCCGAAGGCCTGGAGAAGTATCTGCATACCCGCTACGTGGGCCAGAAACGCTTTTCCCTGGAGGGCGGCGAATCACTGATTCCCCTGCTGGACGAACTCATACAACGGGCCGGCCGGGATGGCATCGAGGAAGCAGTTATCGGCATGGCCCACCGTGGCCGCCTGAATGTCCTGACCAACATTATTGGCAAACCTCCGGCCGAGATCTACGACGAATTTCAGGGCACCCGAAAGAACCACGGCGTGATGACATCCGGGGACGTCAAGTACCACAAGGGGTTCTCCAGCAGCATCGAGACTGCCGGCGGGCTGATCCACGTGGCCCTGGGTTTCAACCCTTCCCACCTGGAAATCATCGGCCCGGTCATCGAGGGCTCGGTACGCGCCAGGCAGAAACGTCATGGCGATCCCGTCGGGGACAAGGTGCTGCCCATCGTCCTGCATGGTGATGCCGCTTTCGCCGGCCAGGGCGTGGTCATGGAAACCCTGAACATGTCCCAGGCACGCGGCTTCGGCACCGGCGGCACGGTGCACATTGTCATCAACAACCAGATCGGCTTCACCACCAGCGATCCTTTCGACAGCCGTTCCACCACCTATTGCACCGACGTGGCCAAAATGGTGCAGGCTCCCATCTTCCATGCGAACGGCGACGATCCTGAAGCCGTCATCTTCGTCACCCGCCTGGCCCTGGACTACCGCAATCATTTCCACAAGGACGTGGTCATCGACCTGGTCTGTTACCGGCGGCAGGGACACAACGAAGCCGACGAACCCGCCGTCACCCAGCCCCTGATGTACCAGAAGATCCGCATGCATCGTACGACCCGCACCCTTTACGCGGAACGGCTGCTGGCCGAAGGCGTGGTCACACCGGAACAGGCAGAGCACATGATCGAACACTATCGCGAGGAGCTGGACAAAGGGGAAATCGTCAGCCGGCCGGTATTGTGCGAAATCAATAATCCCTATCGCGTGGACTGGCACCCCTATCACCGCATAGCCTGGGATCACCCGGTGGACACAACCCTCCCTGCGGAAAGCATTGCCCGGCTGTATCAGGAACTGCTGGACATCCCCGACGGCTTCAAGCTCCATCCCCGCGTTCAACGCATCATGGAAGACCGTGAACGCATGATGCTGGGCGAGCAGCTGGCCGACTGGGGTTTCGCCGAAAACCTAGCCTACGCAGCCCTGCTGGACGAAGGTCATGCGGTGCGACTGTCTGGCCAGGATTGCCGTCGCGGCACCTTCTTCCATCGCCACGCCATGCTGGTGGACCAGGAACGCGGTGAAGAGCTGATCCCGCTGCAGCATATCGCGCCGGGGAAGGCCTCTTTCGACATCATCGATTCCCTGCTGTCCGAAGAGGCCGTGCTGGCCTTCGAATACGGCTACGCGACCGCTGAACCCCGCACCCTCACTATCTGGGAAGCCCAGTTCGGTGATTTTGCCAATGGCGCCCAAGTGGTCATCGACCAGTTCATTGCCTCTGCAGGTTCGAAATGGGGTCTGCTCTGCGGACTGACCATGCTGCTGCCACACGGCTACGAAGGCCAGGGCCCGGAACACTCCTCGGCGCGTATCGAGCGCTACATGCAACTCTGCGCGGAACAGAACATCCAGGTGTGCATACCCAGCACACCGGCACAGATGTTCCACCTGCTGCGCCGCCAGGCGCTGCGTCCCTACCGGCGCCCCCTGGTAGTGATGACACCGAAAAGCCTGCTGCGGCATCCCATGGCCACCTCACCCCTGGATGCCTTCACCCGGGGAAAGTTCAACACTGTCATCGATGAAATCGATCCCCTGGACAAGGGAAACATCACCCAGGTGATCATGTGCGGCGGCAAGATCTATTACGAACTGCTGGAAGCCCGCCGCGCCCGGGGGCTGGAGAATATCGCCCTGGTGCGCATCGAGCAGCTCTATCCCTTCCCGCGGGCCGATTTCGATGCCATGGTGGCCAGCTTCCCCAATGCCTGGAGTTTCGTCTGGTGCCAGGAAGAACCTCAGAACCAGGGCGCCTGGGATCAGATAAAGCACCGCTTCTCGCGCATCATCCGCGACAACAAGAAACAGGTTTTCTTCGTGGGACGCAAGGCTGCTGCTGCACCGGCAACCGGCTACTATCCGGTGCACGTGGAAGAACAGAAAAAGATCATCGACGACGCCCTGAGCGGGCGTTTCGATCCTGAAATAAACCAGAGAATGATATGAGCACAGAGATCCGCGTACCCACCCTTCCGGAATCCGTTACCGATGCTACCGTACTGAACTGGCGCAAGAAGCCCGGTGACCCCGTGCAACGGGACGAGAACCTTCTCGATCTTGAAACCGACAAGGTGGTGCTGGAAGTTCCGTCTCCCACCGATGGCGTGCTGGTGGAAATCCGGGCCCAGGAAGGCGACTTGGTCGAAGCCGATGACGTGCTGGCTGTCATCGAGCCGGAAAAACCTGCGGCACGAAAGCCGGGGCCTGCTGCAGACCGGCCTGCCCCCCCGGAAAAGAGCACGGGTTCCCAGGAACCCGTACTGACTCCCGCTGTACGCCGTCTGGTGAAGGAACTGAAGCTCGACCCGATAAAAATCACGGGCACCGGCAAGGACGGGCGTATCCTGAAATCCGACGTCATGGCCTATCTGGACAAGCAGACCTCCATCAGGGATCCGGATGCCGAGACCGTCGCAAGCACCCTCGGCGCCACGGAATCCCCGGCCGAAACACCTGCCGAACAGCGCGTGCCCATGAGCCGTTTGCGGGCGCGCATCGCCGAAAGGCTGGTACAGGCGCAGCAGACCGCGGCCATTCTCACGACCTTCAATGAAGTCAATCTCCAGTCGGTCAGCGAACTGCGCATCCGCTACCGTGAGACATTCGAAAAGGAACACGGGGTACGCCTGGGTTTCATGTCCTTCTTCGTCAGGGCCACCGTGGACGCCCTGAAGAAGTTTCCGCTGCTCAACGCCAGCGTGGACGGCACGGACATCATCTATCATGGCTACTACGACATCGGCATCGCCGTGGGCTCTCCACGCGGGCTGGTGGTTCCTATCCTGCGCAATGCGGACGAACTGTCTTTTGCAGATACCGAAAAGGCTATCAAACAGTACGGCCAGAAAGCACAGGACGGGAGCCTCAGCTATGAAGAACTGAGCGGCGGCACCTTCACCATCTCCAACGGCGGCGTGTACGGCTCCATGCTCTCCACTCCCATACTCAACCCGCCCCAGAGCGGCATCCTGGGCATGCACAACATCATCCAGCGACCGGTGGCGGAGAACGGCGAGGTGGTGATCCGGCCCATGATGTACTTGGCCCTGTCCTACGACCACCGCATCGTGGACGGCAAGGACGCAGTACAATTCCTGGTCACCATCAAGGAGAACCTGGAGGATCCCAGCCGCCTGCTGCTGGATATCTGAAACCCGGCATGGAAATACACCTAAGTTATTGATTTTATGAGATTCTGGATCACACAGCTTCACACCATGACCGTAGGTCGGGCTTCAGCCCGACAACAGCTGCCACAATGGAGCAATGTCGGACTGAAGTCCGACCTACGGATGCGGATTTTTCCACTATCAGAGGTGTGGTTGGCGGCGCACACTCAGCGTCCGCAGCAACACAGGCAAAGACCATGACCACCATCCACCAGGACGACCTGATACAAAGCGTGCAGGAAGCCCTGCAGTTCATTTCCTACTATCATCCCCTGGATTTCATCCAGGCCATAGGCCGGGCCTGGGAAAAAGAACAATCTCCCGCCGCCAGGGATGCCTTGGCACAGATCCTCATGAACTCGCGCATGAGCGCCGAAGGCCACCGCCCGGTCTGCCAGGACACGGGCATGGTGGTGGCCTTTGTCGAAGTAGGCATGGACGTGCGCTGGCGCAGCAAGCTGAGCCTGGAGGAAATGATCAATGAAGGTGTGCGCCGGGCCTATACCGACCCCGACAACACTCTGCGCGCCTCCATGGTGAATCCTCCCTGGGGCCAGCGAAAAAACGCCGGCGACAACACCCCTGCCATCGTGCATACCCGCATCGTCCCCGGCAACAAAATCAAAATCGGACTGGCCGCCAAGGGCGGCGGCTCGGAGAACAAGGCCAGGTTCACGGTCCTCAACCCCAGCGACAGCCTGGTGGACTGGGTGCTGGATACCGTACCCGGCATGGGCGCAGGCTGGTGCCCGCCTGGAATCCTGGGCCTGGGCATCGGTGGTTCATCGGAAAAAGCCATGCTACTGGCCAAGGAAGCCCTCATGGAACCCGTGAACATCCAGGAGCTGATGGAAAAAGGCCCAGACACTCCCCTTGAAGAACTGCGCCTGGAACTGTACGAAAAGGTCAATGCCCTGGGCATCGGCGCTCAGGGACTGGGGGGGCTGACCACCGTGGTGGATGTGCAGATCAAAGACTATCCCACCCATGCGGCCTCCCTGCCCGTGGCCCTGATTCCCAACTGCGCCGCCACCCGGCATATCGAGTTCACCCTGGTTGGCAGCGGCCCTGCGGAATTCACTCCACCCGCCCTGTCCGACTACCCGGACGTCCACTGGCAGCCTGGCGCAGACGCTATTCATGTGGATCTCGATACCATCACGCCGGAACAGGTAGCTGCCTGGAAGCCTGGCGACCGCCTGCTGCTCAGCGGCAGGATGCTCACGGGCCGCGACGCCGCTCACCGGCATATCCAGGAACTCCTGGACAAGGGTCAACCCCTGCCCGAGGGCGTGGACTTCCACAACCGATTCATCTACTACGTGGGTCCCGTGGATCCCGTGGACGGCGAAGTGGTCGGCCCCGCCGGCCCCACCACCGCCACGCGCATGGACAAGTTCACGGAAATGATGCTCGGCCAGCTCGGACTCCTGGGCATGATCGGCAAGGCCGAACGCGGCCCCCAGGCCGTCGAATCCATCCGCCGGCACAAGGCCGCTTATCTCATGGCCGTGGGCGGCGCCGCCTATCTGGTCTCCAGGGCCATCCGCAAGGCCCGCGTGGTGGCTTTCGAAGACCTGGGCATGGAGGCTATCCACGAATTTGAAGTTGAAAACATGCCCGTTATGGTGGCCGTGGACAGCAAAGGGGAATCTGTACACAGTAGCGGCCCTGCTGAATGGCGTATAAAAATATCAGAAATAGGGAAAATGCAATGAACACAAGAACAGGCCTGCTGGCTCTCATCCTCGCCATGTGCATTTCCACCGCACTGGCCGGAGAAGCCGATGTCGAGAACGTGAAAATTCTTCCCAATGGGAGCAACAGCTGGACATTTCAGGTCACCGTCAGGCATGCCGATGAAGGCTGGGATCACTATGCCGACCGGTGGGAGATTCTTGCCCCTCACGGAAAAATACTCTCCACCAGGGTGCTGGCCCATCCTCACGTAAATGAACAGCCTTTCACCCGCAGCCTGTCGGGCACAACCATTCCGGACAACATCACTTCCACTACCATTCGCGCTCATGACAAGGTGCATGGCTATGGCGGCAAGACCATTACCCTGCCCTGGCCACCTGCGGACAAATAGGCACAGTGGGCAGTCTTTGCTCCCGAATGAGAAACCGCGCACATTGACATTTCCGGATTTTCAGCCAGACTTGTGAAATACAGAGAATAATAATCATTTCAGGATTCCCAACGGAATTCCCCTTGTAACGGGATGTTGAAAAAGTCCCTCCATGGCTTTCTCAACAATAACACCCGAAAACCGTCAGCTGTTTGCCTGTTGTACCTTGCTGCTGAATAACGCCTGAATCCGTGATTCCAGAACGTCAAAACCCGCATTTTACCGACATGACTCGGCAGGAGCCTCTGTAATCGGCATGACATCGAATATTTGTCTGGATGGATCAGCAAATTGATGCTTTG
>NZ_JBHNMF010000167.1:0-6544 GCF_048562965.1 Thiolapillus sp.
AGCAGGATGCAGCAATCAGCGTATAGAACAAGCTCTAACGGGCAGTATGAACAAAATAGCAACTTTATTTCACCCGAAAATATACGGTGGAACAATGTTGCTTACTCTAAACTCTAGTTTTCATAGTGACGCTGAAAATCTGTCCGTAGCGGGTTCTGCTGCAGCAGCCGTTGCAGGCGGGCCTCGATCGCCGTTTTCAGATTCTGCACCGTCGTCCGCCTAGCGGGGCTTCGCTCGAATTCCTGCCGCAGGCGGTCGAAATCGATCTTGCTGATGTCGTAGGGAGCCCTATCTTCACCTTGCCAATCACGTTTTACCTCGACGGTCTCATCAACCACCCGGTGCAACTGCCGAATAATGTCGCTGATGTCCGCCTGTTCCCGATCCTGCTGGAGGCTCTTGTAAACCACGTTGATCGCGTCATGGTCGGCCCGGTGCGCATTGACGCCCTGGACGTTGAGACAGGCCTTGAACTTTTTGAACGCTTCGCGGCACATCACTTCAAAGCGCTTGCGGGTTTCATCGTTTTCGTTCGCCGCCTCTTTCGCGGCGACAATGGCGGCGTTGCGCTCAAAGCCGGTCTTCTCCCTGATGCCATCGAGCGAGGCGCCCCGCTCCTCCAGGAAGCCTCGCACCAGGGCAATGGCCTCGGACAGATCCGCCAGCAGTTCCTCTTCCGGCCGGGCCGGGTCGGTTTCATCCGCCGCGCCGCCGTGGCCGGTATCGCCAGTGCCTTGCGCAGATTCTTGAGAATGCCGCAGTAATCGACAATGAGCCCGTTGTTCTTGCCCTCATGCACCCGGTTGGCGCGGGCGATGGCCTGCATCAGGGTATGGGCCTTGAGCGGTTTGTCCAGGTACAGAGTGGACAGGCTCGGCACATCGAAGCCGGTCAGCCACATGGCGCAGACAATGGCGATCCGGAACGGGTGCGCATCCTCCTTGAAGGCCTCATCCAGAGCCATGCGCTGCATGTTGCGGAAACGGGGATCGGCGCGCATCGCGGCGGGCAATTCGATGCCTTCCTTGATCAGCCGACGGTGCGACGTGATATCGAGATCCCACTTGCGAAACTTGTCCACCTCGCCCTGTTCTTCACTGACGACCACGGCCACCCTGGTCTCGCGCATCCAGTCGATCTGTCGGCGCGCAAGGATTTCTTCCTGCTCGTCCGTGATCGAGGCAAGCTGCTGTTCCAGCGCCTGGATGCGTTCTCGCCAGTAAAACTCGATCAGCCGGTGCATGCGCACGCAGGTGATCTTGTCGATACACACCAGCATGGCCTTGCCGGACTCCCAGGCCGTCGAATAGTGCCGCACGAAATCCCGCGCCACCTGATCGAGACGCTTGCCCGCCGTGATGATGTGGTAATCGCGCTTGAGTTCCCGCTCCAGGCGCTGCTCGACATCGATGTCGTCCGTCTCCAGTTCCTCCAGCTTCTCGGCAATACGCTCGTTGAGATCATCCACCGCGATGCCGAGCTTGTCGCCCCGGGCATCGTAGTAGAGCGGCACGGTCGCGTTATCCTCCACCGCGCGCTGAAAATCGTAGGTGGAAACATAGTCGCCAAATACGCGCCGGGTGACCTGATCGTCGGTGAACAATGGCGTGCCGGTAAAACCGATATAGCTCGCGTTGGGCAGGGCGTTGCGCATGTTCAGCGCCAGCGTGCCGTACTGGGTGCGGTGGGCCTCGTCGGTAATGACAATGACATCATCCCGCCGGGTGTAGCCCTCGTCGGGATCGACTGCCTGGTTGAACTTCTGGATCAGCGAAAAGATGTAGGACTTGTGCTCAGCCAGCAGTTCGCTCAAATGCTGCCCGCTGATGGCGCGGCAGGGGTCGCGATCATTATCGACCACTTCGCAACCGGCGAAGGTCTTGTAGAGCTGGGTATCGAGATCCTCACGGTCAGTCAGGATCACAAAGGTAAAATTGCCGCCCAGCTTGCGGCGTACCTTGCGGGTGAACATCACCATCGAATAGCTCTTGCCCGCGCCCTGGGTATGCCAGAACACGCCCAGCCTGCCCTGGCGGTTCTTCCGGTCGCGCACCGCCTCGATGGCCCGGTTTACCCCGAGGAACTGGTGATTGCGGGCGATAATCTTGCGGGTCTCGCCGGACGATTCATCGAACAGAATAAAGTTTTCCAGCAGATCCATGAAATTGCGCTTGTTGCACACCCCCTTGAGCAGGGTCTCCATGTCCACCACGCCCGGCTCATCCTCGGCCAGCCGCTTCCACTCGTGGAAATGCGCCCACTTGCTGGTCAGCGACCCGATCTTCGCCTTCTCGCCGTTGCCGAACATGACAATGGTGTTGTGGTGGAACAGGTGGGGAACGGTATCGCGATAGTCGGAATAATTCTGCTCGAACGCCGCCTTCAAATCCCTGTGGATGTTCTTGCACTCGACGAACAGCAGCGGCAGGCCATTGACGAAGCCGACGATATCCGCCCGCCGCCGGTACAGATCTCCGCGCACCCACAGCTCACGCACGCAGAGGAAATGGTTGTTCTCCGGCTCCTCGAAATCGAATACCCGCAGGCGCTGGCGCACCCGCTCACCGTCGGCATTGCGGAACCTGACCTGCACCCCATCCTTGATCAGGTCGTATTTCTCCCGGTTCGTCGCCAGCAGGGTTTGGGAAGCCACGCTTGTCGTAATCTGACGCATGGCATCGTCATAGGCTTCATCGGGAAGCTCGGGATTGAGTTCGACCAGCTTCTCCCGCAATGGTCGCGTCAGCACAACCTCGCGGTCCGAAGCCCGGCCCAGCATCCCGTCAGGGCCGAAAGTCTCGTTGTTGTAGGCGTAAACCGACTCCCACCCGAGTTCTTGTTCCAGATACTCGGCTGTCGTTTGCTGGGCTAGGGTGTCTTCGGTGTAGGGCATATCTATAGCGGCAAGTCGCTTTGCCGTGTTGTGACCCACTGGTAACGGACGGGGCGTGTGAGCTTTTTCAGCTTTTCCTCACTGACAGCATGCTTGAGCCAGGCATTGAGCTGGGTTTTGTTTAGATTCAATGCTTCAACCAGCTCATCGGGCTTTTTCGGCACATCACTGCATAGTGATGCCACCTTAATGAGAAACAAATCGTAAAAATCCAGATCGTCGGTTGGGCGGGAATTCACCCTAGATTGTTCAGGCTGGCCCGCATCCGCGTCGTCGGTTTCGGTATCCATATCTTGCTTCGAGCCAGTTTCAATCGCTGTTTCTGATGTTGATACAGACTCTTCGGTCTGCCCATAGGCGTGACCTATACTGCCCTCATTGACTTCATTCGCGGCCCTGCTGAATAAATCTTCGCCAGCTTCCTCAACGATTGGCGCAACGGAAAACAACGAAGCGAAATCAATCTCATCGACACTATCCGGCGCCCATAAAGCGCCCGCCCTCACAATTGCTGCATTGCCGGCTTTTGGATCGGAACTGCGTTTCACCCAGAGCGGCGTCCATTGTTTTCTTATGTTCTCAAAAGCGCCGTTCCAGGTTCCGCCCTTCTCACCGGAATGGACCACCATCGCCGCATCCGAGAGGCAATAAATGTACTTGTTCCGTTGCATGGCATTACCGGCATTGAACCCCGCTTCCGGATAGAAGGTCGAGATCAACACAAGATTATTCGCCATCAGATATTTACGATACCTGGCGGAGGAACAGGCGCGCAGCAGGTTGTTGGCCAGTACGCCAATCACCGTCCCTTCCGCCTCCAGCGCTCCCAGCATGGCGGCCTCGTCCACCCCGCGCGCGCCACCGGAGACAATCGAATAACCGTTGCCCGCTGCCAACGCACCCAGGTCCCGGCTGTAAGCCAGATCCTGCTCCGTTGCATTTCGCGACCCCACGACGGCCAGGCCGCCACCGTTCAGCAAGGCGCGGTTGCCGCAACCGAACAGAACGGCTGGCGAGTCGGTTCTCAGACGTTGTTTCAGGCGGATCGGGTAGTCCGGATCGGATCGCGTCATCACCCACAGCCCGGCCCGGAGCCATTTCTCCATCGCCAGCGCCAGCGCGGAACCCCGGTCCATCAGCCCCTCGATACGTTCGAGGGTAACCGTCTTGTCCGACCAGCCGTTCAGCAATTCTCCCAGTCGACCGTTCATCAACTGTTCCGGTGTTAGTGATTTTTCCTTCAGCCACAGGGCAAATCGCCCCCATTCCTTCGGCGTGAGTGGCTTGACCGCGTCTTTTCTGGCCTTTGCAAAATGCGCCGTCAGCAACAGGATGGCTTGTGTATTGGGGGAGACCGACATTTAACTTCCCGTACTTGTTGAGGCCAGCGCCACCGGATAGACCGGCCCGCTGCCCGCCTGTCTTAGCAAGGCGGCGAGCACCGTTACCGTCCATCCGGAATCGATCACATCATCCACCAGTAGCACAGGCGTACCTGGAATCCCTTCGCTTACCTTGAACACTCCGTCCAGATTCCTGCACTGGTGAAAACGGTTTTGCTGGTTCTTCTGGGGTTCGTTGTCGACGACCTTGTGGATCGCATCCACGAACGGTAATCCCAATCGTGCCGCGAGGCGTTGTGCGAAATCCGGCGCCAGCGCCGGATGCTTCAACGACGGTACACAGGTCACCCACTGCGGCGCCGGGTTCGGTTGCCATCGTTGTTCCAGCATTTCGGCGACCGCTTCGACCAGTTCATCCCGGAAGTGACCACTATGCTTGTCATCGGCGACCAGTCCGCCCCAGCCGGCATCTCCCCAACGGGAGAGTATTCGTCCTTCTGATGCTTGAAGCTCCGAAGGGAGCTTGCCGCTGAAGCCATATACCTGGAATGCCCCGGCGGGTGCCTGTTTCTTCGGTTTGAAGGGCATCTCCGCATGCTTCAGGTACTGGGCTGCGGCGATAGCGAGTGTCCGGTCCACATCAACGCCCACCACCGGCTCGCCCAGGCACACCGCACACCGGCCACAGTCTTCCGTCTCTGGATCATCCAGCGCATGACGCAAATACGCCATCAGGCAAGCTTCGCTATCGATATAGCCCTGCATCTCCCACCATTCGATTTCCCGCTGTTGGGTCAGATGCTCGATACGCTCGTGATCCATCCGGAATGGCACCGGCGTACGGCGCCACTTGCTATCCTGCTTGATCACTGGCGCCGGGTTCTCGACGCTGAGAATCTTCAGCACCTTGTCGATCTGTCCCTGCCTGAGATTCAGATGCTGTTCGAGCTGGCGAACAGACAACTCGTCGTGTTCCGCCAGTATCCCGAGAATGGCGTTCACATCCCGCTCGTCCGGAAAAGCCCCACGGCGGAACCATTCATGGATATCCTCATCCTCCTTGCCGGACAGCAACACGCCATAGGCGGTATCGATCGCCCTCCCGGCCCGGCCGACCTGCTGGTAATAGGCCACGACGGAACCGGCCGCCTGGTAGTGAATGACAAAGCCGAGATCGGGCTTGTCATACCCCATGCCCAGCGCCGTGGTCGCCACCAGCACCTTGATGCCATTGTTCAGAAGCAGGTCTTCGAGGTGCTGCCGGTACTGGTTGCTACTCTCGAAATCCTCATGCGCCACACTGCCGTGGTAGGCCCGTGCTACAATGCCTTGCCGGTTCAGCCAGGCTGCGACCTGTTCCGCGTCGCGAATGGTCAGCACATAGACGATGCCCGTACCCGGCAACTCGGGAATGTACTGTGCCAGCCAGGCCAGCCGCGATGCCTGATCGGGCAAGCGCAGCGTCTGCAGCGAAAGACTGTCGCGCACCAACGGCCCGCGCTGGATCTCGATATCGCCCAGTTGCGCCCGCACATCCTCGATCACCCGGTTGTTTGCGGTGGCAGTGGTCCCCAGAACCGGCATGTTCGGCGGCATCTGCCGCAGCACATTGACCAGCCGCCGGTAATCCGGTCGGAAATCGTGACCCCAGTCCGAGATGCAGTGCACCTCATCCACCACCAGCAGACCCACGCGATCCGCCACCGGCAACAGCACCTCGCTGACGAATTCCTCATTCGACAATCGCTCCGGTGAAATCAGAATGGCGTCCACTTCATCCGCCAGCATCGCCGCATTGATCTCCGGCCAGTTCTCCTGATTGGTGGAATTTATCGTCTCCGCACGGATACCCAGCCGGTTCGCCGCCTCGATCTGGTTGCGCATCAGCGCCAGCAGGGGAGACACGATAACCGTCGGTCCCGCGCCACGGTCCCGCAGGATGCGCGTGCTGATGAAATAGACCGAACTCTTGCCCCAACCCGTGCGCTGCACCACCATCAGCTTTTGGCGGTGATTGACAATTGCGTCGATGGCTTCCCATTGGCCGGGGCGGAAATGGGCATTCGGGTTGCCGACGGCGGTTTGTAATAGGGTTTCTGCTGCGCGTCTATCCATTATGACCATTCCAGTGTCAGTTTTCCCATATCAGGCCCTAAATTTTCACAATTACGGTATAGTGAGCCATAGTCACCACCTTAGGGCCCCGGAAAAAATAGATTACCCCAATTTTGTAATTGGATTGATTGTGACAAACCATGATTCCAGATCGGGTTTTCTGTCAAATCGTTTTTCCAATTCACGCATGGCC
>NZ_JBHNMF010000168.1:0-6499 GCF_048562965.1 Thiolapillus sp.
AATAGGTTGTCAAAGGCCGAGTCGATTTTGGGGACTGGGATGTCCCAAAATCTATCACGAGGCCGAAGACACGCTTGTTTGCATCTTCTGAAATGATGATCAAGGCAGTGGATGGTTACGCAAAACGCAAGAAGATGAATTCGTTTGTGGCGGGTACCATGGCTGGCCTGTCCAGCAATATCCCCGAAATGGCGATGCTGGCTTTCGTGCTCATGGCCACGCCGCGGGTGGGTTTCATCGTCACGGTACTGACTCTGCATGTCGGTGCAGCGGCTTTTGGACTCTACTGCGGACTGTTGCCGCGGGATGTCGAAGGCAATGCCAGCCTGCCCAAGCCTCTGGTTGGTTTGAGTACAGATCTTTACGCGGCTGCTGCCGGTGTGTTTTTCAGTCTGGGGGTCATCATGCTGCTCATGAAAGCCTTTGCTGTTCGTGGAGGTGGTGTGGCGTCTCTCAACACCACCGATCTGTACGTGTTTGGTGTGATCCTGCTGGCCATCCAGGTCGTTGCCACTTCCCGTCTGATCAAACGGTTTTCTGCAGAACACCAACCGGAATCGGCGGAAGACATCCCGGTGGAAACTGTAGAGCACGAAAGGCTGATGCCCGTCAGTGCCATCGCTTCATTCGGGCTTGCCGGATTGTTTATTTCGGTGATCGGTGGGCATTCGGTGGGGGAGTTTGCCGACATACTGGTTCATCAGCTGGAGGCTGCAGGCTATTCAGAGATGTTCGGTGCGATCATATTGAGCCTTTTCTCGGCAGCGGGCGCCTTTATCATGATCGGCACTGCTCATTTCCAGAAGAAGTACAGCATCGCCATGGCAAATGCGTCCGGCGCCATCACCCAGGTGCCTTTCCTGGTCTTGCCAATCGCCATGATCCTGCTGGCGGTGTTCACTCAGACCGGCATCATCCCTGCCCTTGATGGTGGCAGCGGCGTCATCCCCATCGATATCCACACGACCAGTGCCATCCTCCTGGGTTTCCCCTCGATGCTGGTGCTGTGGAAAGCCGTACAGGATGATGGCAAGGTGAACTGGGTGGAGACCAGTACCATGGTGGCCATCTTCTTGCTCGTCATCTATCTGCTCGTTGCCCATGGCTGATCCTGATGTTGCTCATGTACCGGATTGTGGGCCAAAAAGCATCAGCACAATCAAGAATATAAGGAAGTTCTAAATAGCAGGCTGGTTGTAGACGGCAATAGCCATAACTGGCAAACTCTGAAGCATGATAATAAGAATTTTATGCTTTTCTAGCTTTAGCATTTTACTGTCGTTTTTTTCACAAGCATGGGCATTGAAGCCACCTCCTTATCCGCAAGGAGAATTGAACGGCTTGCAGATTGCTGAGCAGGTATATGCCGTTTCACATGGGTTGCTGGTCAGAAATGCCGTAAGCAGGCAGCATGGCAAGGATGTTGCCATGGTGGTGAACCGTGCGCCTCTGGAGCGGAGAAAGGGCGGCCGGCGTCCTATCGTCAATACCTTTGAGACTTACGGTAACAGCCATCCGCAGAATCCCGCACTGGACTCAATGCAGATGGCGATCATCAAGTCGGGCAAGGCGAAAGGCACGGGCATTCTTTTCGTCAGTTACAGTGACCCGTCGAAACCGGGCATCATGAGCATCTGGCTGCCTGCCCTGCGCAAGATCCGGCGCATCAACGAACCATCGTACGAAGATACCTGGGTGGGCACCAATCTGACCTATGGCGAACTGGTGCTGAGGAAACCCGAAGACGAGGTTCATGAGCTGCTGAAAGAAGATGTGTTTCAGGATTGCCTGCCGGTGATGAAGCTTGGCCCCAGGGAAGTCAACCGTTACACCAGGAAGCTTCCTGCTTCCCAGTGTGGCCACAAGGGCAGGGCGGTGTACGTGGTCAAGAGCACCACCAGGTTTGAAAACTGGTGGTATGACTACCACATCAGCGAGATAGACAAGGAAACCTTCGCCATCTACCGCACGGTGTATTTCAAGGATGGCAAAAAGATCAAGACCATCAGCATCGACTGGCAGTCCCTGGAGCAGGAAGACCCCAGGATCCAGTATCCCCGCTATATCTATGCCATCACCCATGACAATGGTATCGACAGCATGGTGTACGTGCCGCGCAGTACCGTGGAACTCAACCAGGATCTGCCCGACGCGTTCTGGTCGGAAGCCACGCTGAAGAAATTCGGCAAGCGCTGAGGGCGGTACCGCGTGGCTAGAGCGCCTGTTGCCGACCGCTATGCCCGATTCGTGCTGCGGCACCGCTGGGCCGTCGTCATTTCCATTTTTCTTTTCACCGCGATCGCTGCGTTCTATATCAAGGACGTGAACCTGCGCAACGATCCTGATTCGCTGCTTCCCCTGTCCAACCGCTATATCGCCACCAATCTGTATGCGGAACGCCACTACGGCATGGGAAACATCATGGTGTGGGGGTTCAAGCTCAAGGAAGGGGGTATCTTTCAGCCCTGGTTCGTGCAGATGCTGGATGCGTTCTATGACGATGCCAGCAAACTGGGGTTTGCCAATGAGGAGAACTTTGTCGGCCTGCCGTCACCACGAATGCGGCATCTGGGACTGTCCAAGGACGGGGGGCTGGATTTCAAGCGCCTGATCCCGGCGTCAGGCCTGTCCCATGATCCGGTCATCCGGCAGCAACAGATCAGTTTCCTGAAAAAAGGTATTCAGACTCATCCGGTGCTGGAGCCCCTGCTCGTGTATTACGAGAATGACGCCGGCGAGAAATGCAATCTGGTGGACAAGAACGGCGTGCTGTCGAATGAATCCGTCGCTTATGCCCACGAGAGCTGTACCGCCAAAGCGACATTCATCGTTGGTGATTTCAACGACAGCCTCAAAGACAATTACCTGAGCTGGATACAAGCCGTCCATGACCTGCAGGAAAGATATGAAAAACGCTATGGTGACCGTGTCGAATTCATTCTCTCCGGTGAACCTTATTTTCTCGCTGCCATGGTGGAAGAGGTTTGGGACAAGGCCTGGCTGTTTGGCATTTCACTGCTGATCATCCTGGTGGTGCTGTGGTATGAGTTCCAGCACTGGAACTGCTCCATATTCCCCCTGCTGGGCGTGGGCGCCACCATCGTGCTCACGCTGGGCCTGATGGGGTTCACCCAGTTCAAACTCACCACCATGATGGTGCTGACCCCCATGCTGCTGCTGGCCATCGGTATTGGCCACGCCATGCAGGTGACGCGCCGCTTCACCCAGGAACTCCACAAGAAGAATGATGTGGAAAATGCGGCATACCAGGCGATCCGCCACACCATCGTACCGGCTTCCCTGTCCATCGGTACCGATCTGCACGGCTTTTTCGCCATTTCGTTCGTTGATATCTCGTTCTACAAGGCCTATGCCTATTTCGGTATCTTCGGCATGGCCACCCTGATCCTCACCACCACGACACTGATTCCCCTGCTGATGACCATGGTTCCGCCGAAGCTGGGCAGTCATGAAAGAAAGCAGCGTCACTGGGAAAGGTCCATGGGCAGAGGCGTTGCCGCATTGCTCACCGGTCCGTGGAAATGGATCCCGCTGGCGCTGGTGGCCGGTATCGTCTGGGCGTCCGCCCACTATGCGCAACTGGGTCGTGGTGTCGAAGCCCTGCTGGCGGGGGAGGACGGGCGCGCCGACCCGGAGGTGGCGCGTATTCAGGATGAGTTCGATATCATGCCGGGGGCCGAAAAGGGTATCGACTATCCCCGAGCTGCGTTCAAGGATCACTACCTGCTGGGAGAGCTTACCGGCAGTGGCGAGGTGAAGGAGATCAGTGATCTGAACAAGTTCTCGCAGATGATGCCGGGGGCGATTACTGCAAACATGATTATCCGTTCGAAGAAAGGCGTATTGCCGCCCTGCGGGCAGGATGCCCGGGATGAGAACGACAATCGCATCATCGGACCGGACAAGTGTTACGACGATATGGAGGACCCACCCCAGGGCATCTATAACGACGTGTCCGTGCTCAAGGCGCTGTCGGATTTCGAGGACTGGCTGCGCAAGTATCCTTATGTGGGTTATTCCACGTCCTATATCCAGTTCGTCAAAACCATCAACATGATGCTGAATACACCTGCGGGCGAAGCGCCCATGCATCACATGAACCTGTTTGCCATCCCGACACACAAACACATGATGGCCAACCATTACGCTTATGCCGACGCGGAAGATCCCGATTATCTTCCGGATCCCGCTGACACGGTGCAGCTCTACAATGCCATGCTGGTCAGCAGCAGTGGACCGGGAGAGCTGGACTCTTTCGTGAATACCGCAACCTGGGATGAAGGCGTCATCGTCAGCTTTATCAACACCATGGACCCGGTGGAAACCCACAAGACAGTGGTGGATATCCAGAACTACCTGCAGTCCCATGCCAACGATCCGGGGATGGACAAGATTCGTGTCGGCATACTGGCTGGCGAGAAGATCCTGATCAAGGACGGTGACAAAACGAAAACTATTGTCACGGAAGAATCGATTCCCGGCGGAAAAGCAGCCATTGGCGGCTTCCTCGGCATCACCGAAGCCACGCGGGATGTGGCCTTTGCCGAATGGCTGCATGCACCGGCCATGACCTCCATGACTGTTTTTCTGATGACGGCCATTATGTTCCGTTCATGGACTATCGCCTTCATACTGATCAGCCTGTGTTTCATCACCCTGATGTCCCAATACGGACTGGCCGGGTATATGACCTCCATAAAGGAATGGTCTGCCAATCTTGCTTTTCACGTGCAAGTGGCCCTGAGTATCGCCATGGGCCTGGGTATCGACTATGGCGTGTACATGGTCTCGAGGCTGCGGGAAGAGATGCAGGCCACCGGCTCTGACTGGCGCAAGGCTTTGAGAAATACGGTGCAGACAACGGGATCGGCAATCGTCATTTCCGTGGTGGTACTGCTCGGCAGCGTGATCCCCCTCATGAACACCAAGCTGGCTAATACCTGGTCGGTCAGCCTGTATGTTGCCGAGGCATTGATTCTTGATGTTATCGTTGCCCTGCTGTTCCTGCCGTTGATCATCCACTGGCTGAAGCCCAAGTACGTTTTTCCTGACGAAAAGCACGATTGATTTGCCGGGAATGTAAGAGCCAGAACGCTATTTCCTGATCTGACGGTTTTTCCGCATGCCATAAGCTTGGCGCTTTCCTCCCCAATGCCTGCCTCCTGTTCGACATTTTTTTGACTTTCCGGCAGCGGGCTCCGGCAATTGGACGGCAACACCTTGCCCCTGGCCCGCGCAAGTCAGCAGAATGGGGAGTAAGATAATATTTACCTTTTATTTTCATAGGCTTGTGTGTGACTGCAAGCGCTTGTGCTTCGTCCGCGTCACCTGTGCTTGTGACAGAAGGCAACTGTTAAACAATGCTATATATAACAGAGGCTTATCTCTGAATCGACGAAACTATGCGGTCTTTATGATCTCCTGTAAGCAGTCTGGCCAAGCAATTGTTTTTACCTGGAATTTCCTGTTGGCACGAAATTCGCTTGTAACCTTGTAAAGCTTATTCGAGGACAGTCAAGTGGATATGAATCTGAATACAATAGTAAACAAGTCCAACGGGCACGACAGCCATCTGCTGGATGCTGCGGGCATCACACTGGAAGAGGGTGACACCAGCCGCAAGAGCCTCCTTTTCAACCTGCAAAGCAGCCTGGACCCCGAGCGGCTCGTGAAGATCTTCTTTCGCCATCTCAACAGGCTGCTGCCCTGTCAGGGGTTGAGGTACCGCAATCTGGCAGAAGGCATCGAGTTGCAGCAGGGTGAGGAAGGCGTAAATCGTGCAGACTATACACTGACGCTCGGAGAGGAAGACCTGGGCGAAGTCAGATTCAGTCGCCGCAAGCCGTTTTCCCACGAGGAACTTCGCCAGATGGAAGTGCTGCTGGCATCCCTGGTGTTACCCATGCGAAATGCCATTCACTACCGCACCGCGCTGGAGGCGGCATCCATCGATCCTCTCACCGGACTGCAAAACCGGCGCTCTCTGGTCGACAACCTGAAACGCGAGATGAGCCGGGCGCGCCGAGAATCACAGCCGCTGGCCATGATGGTAATCGACATCGATTCGTTCAAGCGCATCAATGACGAGATCAGCCATCTGGCAGGAGACCAGGTGCTGACCCAGATTGCAGGCCTTCTCGCAAGAGCTGTTCGCCGTTCCGATATGGTTTTCCGTTTTGCCGGTGATGAATTTGTACTGCTGCTGCCCAACATGGACAGAGAGGGAACAAAAATTCTCAGTTCCCGTATCCGGAAATTGCTCAGAAATACGCATTGCACCTACGGCGATCATCATATCAGTGTGTCTCTGAGCATCGGTGCTGCCATCCTGGATGAGAAAATGGGAGCAGACGAGTTTTTCGTAAGCGCCAAACAATCAGCCCTATTGCATTTTTTTGACAGGCGTGTTCCAGGGTAGCAGGGCTTCAATGTCCTCAACCGTCCTGGCATTGCCGATGTGCTGCAGCACATGGTGGAG
>NZ_JBHNMF010000169.1:0-6449 GCF_048562965.1 Thiolapillus sp.
CCTTGCTATGTCAACTATTTTTTGAGATTTTTAGTGGTTTTTCTCCTCTGAAACTCTAAACTCTAAACTCTAGTAAAATATAGTGTGGGTCGGATTTCTACCCGACATTCCTGGTTCACAGGCCATTGTCGGGCTGAAGCCCGACCTACCGAATCAGGCGCTGATTTTCAGGGGTTCAAATTCATGGGCGGCTTCACCTTCGGCACGTGCTTTCCAGGGATCGACCTGGGCAACCTTCTGCCCCACTTTAAAGCGTTCGTACAGCGCCTTGCGCTCCGCTTCATCTTCCAGGATACGCTCCTTGATATGACCCAGCCCGACGCGCTCCACCCAGGGTGCGGTGCGCTCCAGGTAATGTGCTTCTTCACGGTACATCTGGGTAAAGGCGCCACAATATTCCAGCACTTCCTCCTCGGTGTCCACCTTGCACAGCAGATCGGTGACCCGCACCTTGATACCACCGTTTCCGCCGATATGCAGCTCATAGCCTGAATCGACGCAGACCACACCGAAATCCTTGATGGTGGCTTCCGCACAGTTCCTCGGGCAGCCGGACACCGCCAGCTTGAACTTGTGCGGCATCCAGGAACCCCAAGTCAGCTCTTCGAGCTTCACGCCCAGGCCAGTGGAATTTTGCGTGCCGAAACGGCACCAGGTCTTGCCGACACAGGTCTTTACGGTACGCATGGCCTTGCCATAAGCATGGCCGGAAACGAAACCGGCATCGGTAAGGTCCTTCCACAGGGGCGGCAGGTCTTCTTTCTTGACGCCGAACAGGTCGATACGCTGACCACCAGTCACCTTCATCTCCGGTACTTCGTATTTGTCACAGACATCGGCGATAGCGCGCAGATCGGAAGGCGTACACAAACCGCCGAACATGCGCGGCACCACAGAATAGGTGCCGTCCTTCTGTATGTTGCCATGCGCCCGTTCATTGATGAAACGGGACTGGGCGTCGTCCTTGTAGTCCTCCGGCCAGCGGGCCAGCAGATAATAGTTCAGGGCGGGGCGGCAGGTGGCACAGCCATCAGGCGTGTTCCATTCCAGGAAGCTGAATACAGAAGGCATGTCTTTCAGCTCGTGCTCGGCGATGGTGCGGATCACGTCATCGTGGGAATGCTCGGTGCAGCCGCACACCGGCTTCTTGCTGGGCTTGGCTTCATAACCCTCACCCACGGTGCTGGAGAGAATGGCTTCCACCAGGCCTGTGCATGAACCGCAGGAAGCAGACGCCTTGGTGTGCGCACGCACGTCGTCCAGCGTGAACAGACCTTTGGTCTGGATGGCATCGATGATGTCGCCCTTGGTGACACCGTTACAGCCGCAGATTTCAGCGTCACTGGAAAGTGCCGCCACCCGGGTCTCATCCCCGTGACCGGCGTCACCCAGGTCGTGCTGGCCAAACAGTATGGTGCTGCGGAAAGCTGAAATGTCCGTGCCTTCACGCAGCAGTTGGAAATACCAGGTACCGTCCATGGTATCGCCGAACATGACGGCGCCCTTGATACAATTGTCCCGCACCACCAGCTTCTTATACATATTTTGCGCCGGATCCTGCAGGACCAGGGTTTCATCCCCGTCCTCCTCGTTGAATTCTCCCGCCGAGAACAGGTCGATGCCTGTCACCTTGAGCTTGGTGGAAGTCACCGAGCCCTCGTAGAGAGCGATGCCCATCTTCGCCAGATGGTTGGCCGCCACCTTGGCCTGCTCGAACAGGGGCGCCACCAGGCCGTAACACTGGCCACGGTGCTGTACACACTCGCCTACGGCATAGATGCGCGGGTCATAGGTCTGCATGGTGTCGTTCACCACCACACCGCGCTCACAGTACAGGCCGGCCTTCTGCGCCAGATCCATGGCCGGGCGTATGCCCACGGCCATGACCACCAGATCGGCTTCTATTTCGGTCGTTCCCGGCTTCCTGCCTCCCACGACACTTGCACGTCCCTGTGCATCGTCTGCAAACCGCAGTCCTGTGACATGATCCTCACCCAGCACCTCTGCGGTCTGGGCTTCCATGAGAAACTTCATGCCCTTTTCTTCCAGGGACTTGCGCAGCATCCCCGCTGCCGGCTTGTCCAGCTGACGCTCCATGAGGACATCCATGAGATGCACCACAGTGACATCCATGCCGTTGATCATCAGCCCGTTGGCCGCTTCCAGACCCAGCAGGCCGCCACCGATCACCACGGCCTTCTTGCCGGTCTTAGCCGCTTCGACCATGGCATCCACGTCGGCGATGTCACGAAAACCGATGACACCGGGAAGATCGGAACCGGGAACGGGAATGATGAAGGGGTTGGATCCGGTAGCCAGCAGCAGCCGGTCATAGGAAACTTCCATTCCGGATGCCAATATCACCCTGCGGTTGATCCTGTCGATTTCCACTACAGGATCACCAGTGTGCAGGGTGATGCCGTTGCTCTCGTACCATTCCCGGTCGTTGAGAATGATCTCATCGATGGTCTTTTCTCCCGCCAGTACCGGGGAAAGCATAATGCGGTTGTAGTTGGGGTAAGGTTCGGCACCAAACACGGTGATGTCATATTCCTCCGGTGCAAGCTTGAGCAGCTCCTCCAGGGTACGCACACCCGCCATGCCATTTCCTACAAGTACCAGACGTTCTTTCATGGGCTTCCTCTTGTATATTTTTCGCCTGACAGGCCGATACCGGCCAGGCTTGCAACTGTTCCCCCTGTACTGCAAATAGCTTGCCAAGAATATTAGAACGACATTATCTGATTGTTTTTACGCCTGTTTTCCACATTGACTAACGCTTTCTTCACTACCAGCCTCAAAAGACGCACCATTTTGGTGCCTCCCGGAACATCCGAAGCACAATTATGTATCAGCATTTTCTTATACAGATTCCGGACACCTGTCCGGAGGTGGCCACCCATATAAAGAGAGTGTTTTCTTCCTGACCTTTCCGCCGCCCAGACTGGCACGGTTCATGCTTCGTCAACCCGTGACAGTTGTAATCAAGCAATGGAGCATCGCATGTCGGAAGCCAAACTCAACCTGTTTTCATTCAGCGGCAAGATCAGAACCCTGCATCTGACCTGGTTTGCCTTTTTCCTATCGTTCATGGTGTGGTTCAACCACGCCCCCCTGCTGGCGGCCATCCAGGAAACCTTCAGCCTGAGCAAACAGGAAGTGAAGGCACTGCTCATTGTCAACGTGGCCCTGACCATTCCGGCGCGCATCATCATCGGCATGCTGGTGGACAAGTACGGCCCGCGCCTGATCTTCTCCGGCCTGCTGTTCATCTCCAGCATCATCTGTTTCTTCTTCGCCATGGCCGATTCCTACCAGATGCTGCTGGCCACCCGTTTCGCCCTGGGTTTCGTGGGCGCAGGTTTCGTTATCGGCATCCGCATGATCGGTGAATGGTTCCCGGCCAGACAGGTAGGCGTGGCTGAAGGCATCTACGGGGGCTGGGGCAACTTTGGCTCCGCGGCATCCGCCATGCTGTTGCCCAGCTTGGCCCTGATGTACGGCGGCGAGAACGGCTGGCGCTATGCCATCGCCACCACCGGCGCCGTCGCCCTGCTCTATTCGTTCGTCTATTTCAAGCTGGCACGCAACACTCCCAAGGGTTCCACCTATTTCAAGCCCAAGAAGACCGGCGCCATGGAAGTGACCAGCAAGGGGGATTTCTTTTTCTACCTGCTGATGAACATTCCCATGTACGCCGCTCTGGCAGTGCTGGCCTGGAAACTGGGACCGGCCAACCTGAACATCATCGGCGCGGTACCGACGGACAGTATTTATCTGGGTCTGCTTGCGCTCTATGTTTATCAAACCTCTCAGGTATGGCGCATCAACAAGCATGTATTCAGCGAAGAAGTGGCCGAGATCCACCGTTACAAGTTCAAGCAGGTCGCCATTCTCGATTTGGCCTATTTTGTAACCTTCGGTTCCGAACTGGCGGTGGTATCCATGCTGCCTCTGTTCTTCAAGGACACTTTCGACCTGTCCCTGGTGCAGGCAGGCCTGCTCGCTTCAGGCTTTGCCTTCATGAACCTGGTGGCGCGTCCCTTCGGTGGCCTGTTCAGTGACAAGTTCGGTCGCAAGAAAATGCTCTCTATCCTCATCACCGGGCTGGCTGTCGGCTACCTGATTCTCGGCCAGATAACCTCCGGTTGGCCTGTATTCCTGGCCGTCATAGCCACCATGGCCTGTTCCTTCTTCGTCCAGGCCGGTGAAGGCGCCGTGTTCGCTATCGTTCCCCTGGTGAAACGCCGCATGACCGGTCAGGTGGCTGGCATGGCAGGCGCCTACGGCAATGTGGGTGCGGTAACTTTTCTTACCGTGTTCTCCTTCGTCTCGCCACAGGTCTTTTTCATGGTGATCGCCGGCGCTGCCCTGGTTGCCCTGATTGCTGTACAGTTCCTCGATGAACCCAAGGGACACACCGCCGAGGTCATGGAAGACGGTACGGTACAGATGATCGAAGTGAGCTAATGTCCGTAGGTCGGGCTTCAGCCCGACATCCTGCCCTGGTTCGGCCGCCGCTGTCGGGCTGAAGCCCGACCTACGGTCAGATCCAGAGGGGTCGGAGTCAAATCAGAGATGCGTCACGTAACATCCACGGCTTGACAAGATTTGACTCCGACTCCTAAAGCACTAGACCAGGACATTATGAGCAACCACCTGAAAATCGACTACGCCGCCGTCACGGAAAAAGGCAACAAGGAAGAAAACGCCGATGCTGCCGATGCCCTGGTGCCCGAAGGCAGCGCCCTGACGAACAAGGGCATTGCCGCCGCCATCTGTGATGGCATGAGCAGTTCCGAAGGTGGCGTGGAAGCGGCACAGATCTGTGTGCGCAGTTTCATGGACGATTACCTCAGCACCCCGGATTCCTGGACGGTGAAGACCGCCGCCACCAAGGTGCTGGGAGCCCTGAACCGCTGGCTCTGGTCCCAGGGGCAGATGCGCTACGACTCCGCCAAGGGCATGGTCACCACCTTTACCGGCCTGGTCATCAAATCCACCACCGCCCATATCTTTCACGTGGGCGACTCCCGGCTGTACCTGTTCCGGGACGGCGAACTGGAACAGATGACCCAGGACCACCGGGTCTGGGTGGGCAGGGATCGTGATTTTCTTTCCCGCGCCATGGGCATCGATGCCCATATCGATATCGACTACCGCACCCTGGCGGTGGAGCCGAATGACATCTTCCTGTTCACCACCGACGGCATTACCGGCTATGTGACGGACAACCGCCTGCGCCAGATCCTGCGTGAGCAGGATGGCCATCTTCAGGCCAGCGCCCAGGCCATCATGGAAGAGGCGCTGCGCAACGGCAGCCATGACAATGTTACCTGCCAGTTGCTCAAGGTGATCAGCCTGCCGCAGAAGACTGAAGACGACATCCTGCAGAAGATCACCGAACTGCCTTTCCCCCCTCCCATGCACGCCGGCGTGAGGATAGACAACTATGAAATCCTGCGTGAACTGCATGCCTCAAGCCGCAGTGAAGTGTTTCTCGCCAGGGATCTGGAAAGTGGCCACAAGGTCATCCTGAAGACACCTTCAGAAAACTTCAGGGACGACTCTGCCTTCCTCGACGGCTTCCTGCATGAGGAATGGGTGGGCAAGCGCATCAGCAACCCCCATGTGCTCAGGGTGCTGGATACACCACAGCGCCGCTTCCTGTACAACATCGCCGAATATGTCGAGGGCCAGTCCCTGCGCCAGTGGATCACAGACCATCCCCAGACGCATATCAACACCGCCAGGGAGTATCTGACCCAGATCGTCGACGGGCTGCGCGCCTTCCATCGCCTGGAGATGATCCACCTGGACCTGAAGCCGGAGAACATCCTCATCGACAAGACTGGCGTACTGAAAATCATCGACTTCGGTTCCACCCGCGTGGCGGGCGCCACGGAGATCAAATCCAGCTATGCCTGCGGCGCACCGCAGGCCACGATGGACTATGGTGCGCCCGAATGTCTCAAGGGCCAGTGCAGCAACCGCTCCGACATCTATTCACTGGGTGTCATCGCCTACGAATTGCTCACCGGCTCCCTGCCTTACGGCGAGCACGACAAGCCCGTGCAGACCGGCAAACTGCGCTACGTGCCCGCCTCCCGAAACAACAAGCACATCCAGCCCTGGGTCGATGGCGCCCTGCGCAAGGCGCTGCACCCAGATCCAACGAAGCGCTACGACACGCTCTCGGAATTTCTGTATGACCTGTCCCATCCGAATCCAAAATTCACCCATGTGACGAATCAGCCGCTCATAGAACGCAACCCGCTGGCTTTCTGGAAAGGTGCTGCCGCACTGTTGCTGGTGCTGAATCTTGTGCTGCTCTATCTGCTGATACGCTGAACCGGTCAATACGGGAAGCCGCCCCGGACTGTTGACGAAGCTACTCAAAATATAGTGGCTCTTCCCCAAATGGAGTGGGTAGATTATCGTAATCCCCT
>NZ_JBHNMF010000170.1:0-6444 GCF_048562965.1 Thiolapillus sp.
GCCAGCTCTACACCGGATACTTGCCAGGGACTCTTGATTCCCAGTATCTGGGCATATAGGTCTTTGTCTCTCATAGGGGATTACGATAATCTACCCACTCCATTTGGGGAAGAGCCCAAAATAACAGGCAGGAACCCATGCTAAAACTCGAAGACCTCAAAAAAGACGCACAGATCCGTGGCCTGGAAGGCAACAAGATCGTACGGATTGTCAGCGTTGAACCCGTTGGAGATGACGCAGCCAATGTCTTCTACGTCGACCCTGACGGCAAGCCCGGCACACAGATGCTGTTTCGTTCCGATGAATCACGTCTAGAATTAGCCGAAGCGGGTCGACCCTGGGCGTTCGATGCGCCCGGTGAGGAATTCAAGCTGTGCCTGGAGGCATACCGCATCAACCTGGCCCACCTGTTTGATCCAATGATGGCGGTCCATACCTCAAATGTCGAACCGCTGCCGCACCAGATCTCCGCGGTCTATGAGGCCATGCTGCCCAGGCAGCCCCTTCGTTTCGTATTGGCGGATGATCCAGGGGCCGGCAAAACCATCATGGCCGGCCTGTTAATCCGCGAGCTGCTGATGCGGGCAGATGCCAAGCGGATACTCATTGTCTCTCCCGGCTCTCTCACCGAACAATGGCAAGACGAGCTACTGGAAAAGTTTGGCCTTCAGTTTGAAATTTTCAGCCGGGAAAAACAGGAACAATGCGCATCCGGAAACTACTTTGAAGAGCAGAACCAGCTTATTGCCCGGCTGGACCAACTCTCACGCAATGATGACTTCCAGGAGAAACTCAAAAATACCGACTGGGATCTGATCGTCGTGGATGAGGCACACAAAATGTCCGCGCACTATTTCGGCAACAAGGTCAATGAAACAGGCCGCTTCAAACTGGGCAAGCTATTGGGCTCCATCACCCGCCACTTCCTGCTGATGACCGCAACCCCGCACAACGCCAAGGAAGAAGATTTCCAACTCTTCCTGTCACTCCTCGATGGCGATCGCTTCTATGGAAAGTTCCGAGAAGGCGCGCACAAAGTCGATATCTCGGACATGATGCGACGCATGGTCAAGGAAGAGCTGCTCAAGTTCGATGGCACGCCGCTGTTCCCCGAGCGCAGGGCCTATACCGCCAACTATGAACTCTCCGCTCTGGAAGCGGCTTTATATGCGGAAGTCACCGATTACGTCCGCAACGAAATGAACCGTGCAGATAACCTGGATGGGAAGCGCAAGGGTACGGTTGGATTTGCCCTCACCCAGCTACAGCGCCGCCTCGCCTCCAGTCCAGAGGCTATCTATCAGTCACTCAAGCGCCGTCGTAAACGTCTGGAAAATCGTTTGAGTGAAATGAAACTGGTGGCCCGAGGCCATGGTGTTGCCGAAACCCTGGGCGAGTATGCCGTCAAGAAACAGATCGATATTCCGGAGAATATCGATGAGGCCGCAGACGAACTTACCGGCGAAGAATACGAAGCCTGGGCAGAACAGGTCGTCGATCAGGCAACGGCTTCCGAGACCATTCCGGAACTTGAAGCCGAAATTGAAAGCCTCAAGGCACTCGAAGCCAAGGCACGTACGGTTGTCGAATCCGGGCAAGCGTGTCTTCGGCCTCGCAGCTACTGGGGTCTACCAGCCTTCGCTTCGCTCTCCATGGCTGGCAGCGAATGACAAAAAGTGGGAGGAGCTCTCCAAAATCCTGCAGGATGCCCCGGAGATGGTAACCACATCCGGTAGCCGCCGCAAACTGATCATCTTTACCGAGCACCGGGACACGCTTGCCTACCTCATGGAACGTATCAAGGGACTTCTTGGACGGCCGGACGCCGTCGTCACAATTCATGGCGGCACCAACCGGGACGAACGCCGTAAAATTCAGGAAGAGTTCCGCAACAACCCGGATGTACTCATTCTGGTTGCTACCGATGCCGCCGGCGAAGGCGTCAACCTCCAGAATGCCAACCTGATGGTCAATTATGACCTACCCTGGAACCCCAATCGGCTGGAGCAGCGCTTTGGCCGTATCCACCGTATCGGCCAGACCGAGGTCTGCCACCTGTGGAACATCGTTGCCGTTGAAACCAGGGAAGGCGCAGTCTTTCAGAAGCTACTCGAAAAGCTGGAAGTTGAGCGTGCAGCCTTGGGCGGCAAAGTGTTCGACATTCTAGGCGAGGCCTTCGACAACATATCGCTGAAAGACTTGCTCATCGATGCCATTCGCTACGGCGAGCAACCGGAAATCAAGGCCAAGCTGGACCAGGTCATCGATGGTGCGCTGGATACCAGCCATCTGAAAGAGATCATCCGCCGTAACGCACTGGTTGAGCAGCACATGGGGCTGGACGAACTCTACGCCATCAAGGATGAGATGGAAAAGGCCGAAGCCCGTAAACTACAGCCCTACTTCATCCGCGCATTCTTCACAGAGGCCTTCAAAACACTCGGCGGCGAAATGCGCAACCGCGAAGCCGGCCGATTCGAGATCCGCCATGTACCCGCCGCCATTCGTGAGCGCGACCGGGTTATCGGCGAAACCCGGACACCGGTATTAAAAAAATACGAGCGAGTCTGCTTTGAAAAACAGCACGTTCGTCAACAAGGCAAACCCATGGCTGACTTACTGCATCCTGGCCATCCCCTGGTGCACGCCGCCACGGATCTGGTGCTGGAGGCTCACCGCAGCAAACTCAAGCAAGGCGCTGTACTGGTTGACCCGAATGATGACGGGATCGAACCCAGAGTCCTCTTTATGATTGACCACAGTGTTCGGGAAAGCAGCGGCGATAGCCAAACCGTCGCCTCCCGCCGCCTCCAGTTTGTTGAGATCGATCAGCACGGCAAGGCAATCAATGCTGGCTGGGCGCCACATCTGGATTTGCAACCCATCGATGATTACGACCAAAGCCTGGTTCAGGATGTCATAACCGCCCACTGGGTCGCTAACAACCTTGATGCATTGGCGCTTAATCACGCATCCACTCACCTCGTCCCCGAGCACTACGAAGAAGTCAAGAAACGCCGAGAGCGCCAGGTCGACAAGATTCTGGCCGCCGTGAATGAACGCCTCGTCAAAGAGATTAACCACTGGTCAGACCGCTACATCAAACTCAGTGAAGATGTCGCTGCAGGCAAACAGCCTCGCGTGCAGCCTGAAATGGCTCGCCGCCGTGTGGAAGAGCTTACGGCGCGACTCGAACAAAGGAAAAAGGAGCTTGAATCCATGCGCAGTGTGGTATCCAGTTCCCCGGTGGTCATTGGTGGTGCCCTGGTGATACCTCAGGGACTGCTTGCGGGGCGTAAGGGAGAAACAAACTTCAGCCCGGACGCCGAAGCACGGTCACGTGTCGAACAAATCGCCATGAAAGCCGTCATGGACGTTGAAACCGGTTTTGGGCATGACGTGAAAGATGTTTCCGCTGAAAAGTGCGGATGGGATGTCACCGCCAGACCACCCAAGGTCGATGGGAAACTGCTGGAAGACCGCCACATCGAGGTGAAAGGTCGCGCCAAGGGACAGAGCACTATCACCGTCAGCCGCAACGAGATCATTTACGGTCTTAACCAGTCGGACAAGTTCATTCTCGCCATTGTGATCGTCGATGGCGAAGAACACGAAGGCCCCTACTACATCAAGGAGCCATTCGGTCAGGAACCCGACTTTGGAGTGGCCAGCATCAACTATGACCTGAGCGACCTGCTTTCAAGGGGCGTTGCGCCGGAGAAAACCCTGTGATCAACGTAGAATCTGTTTTTATATTGCATTTTTGCAGTTTTTCTGCAAATATTAGAATAAAAACAGATAAAGGACAGTAAAATGCTCATTGAATTCACCGTAAAAAACTTCCGCTCCATCCGTGATGAAGCCCTCTTGTCCATGGTGAAAGGTGCGAGAAAGGAGCTTGAAGACACCAATGTCTTGCAGATCAACGATGCCCCCGCATCATTGAATCCATTGCTGAGATCAGCCGTTATCTACGGCTCCAACGCGGCGGGAAAAACCAACCTGCTGCGCGCACTGGCCGCCATGCAATCGCTGGTAGTCGGCTCACACCAGCGCCCGCCAAACGAAGCGCTGCCGGTCACGCCCTTTCTGATGAGCAGCAAGGCGCGCACCAGCCCATCCGAATTCGAGATTCATTTCATTGTCGATAAAGTTCGTTATCAATATGGCGTAGCGGTTGATCAACAGCAGGTACACGAAGAATGGCTTTTTGCCTTTCCAAAGGGAAAATCCCAGAAATGGTTTCATCGGGAACGGTCACCCGATCAAACCGGCACACAAACAAAGTTCGGTGACAAGCTCAAGGGCGAGAAAGAACTGTGGGAGCGCGTAACGCGCCCCAACGGTTTGTTGCTCGCCACGGCGGCTCAGTTGAACAGTGAGCAGCTCACACCGATCTACAACTGGTTTGCCAATAAACTAAAAATTGCCGTTGGCAAAGAAAGTTGGAATCAGCAGCCCCTCTTCACCATAAGCCTGCTGGAACAACAGCAACAGGCACGGGTGCTACGCTTTATGCAGGCAGCAGATTTCGCCATCGCTGGCCTCAGCCTGCGTGAGATGGATGGCGAGCATCTCAATGCCATCACACAAAACATGCCACCACAGCTTAAAGCGTTGTTGACCAGCCAGCTTGGCAGTTCAAAAGGCATGCAGATTCTTACCCAGCACCAGACTCAGGAAGGCGACACGATCGAAATGGGGCTGGGTGACGAATCCGATGGCACGCAAAAAATGTTCTGCTATGCGGGCCCGTGGATGGATACCCTGGCGCAGGGCAATATCATGGTGGTCGATGAACTGCACGACAATCTGCATCCCTTGCTGGTGCAGTACCTGGTGGAAATGTTCCATAACCCGGAAATCAACCGGCAGGGGGCGCAACTGATTTTTACCACCCATGAAACCTCCATCCTGAATCAGGATCTGTTCCGTCGGGATCAGATCTGGTTCTGTGAGCGCGAACAAGACCAGGCAACCCACCTCTATCCACTGAGTGACTTCGCGGTACGCAAGGGCACAGAAAATATCGAACGGGGTTATCTCTCGGGACGTTACGGCGCACTACCTTTCCTGAAAGAAATTTCAGATGCATTTGGAGAGGAGCATGGCGCGTAGAGCAAAATCCACTCGACAGCAACGTCGTCGCGCCGCACGCTTTGAGCCACGGGCACGGATGTTAATCGTCTGCGAGGGCACAAAAACCGAAAAATACTATTTTGAAAACGCACGGCAGGTTTTGGGAGTACATCGGGGTCAGGCTGTTGTCGAAGTTCGATCAGGAGAAGGCAGTAATCCTAAAAACATTGTTGAAACCGCAAGAAATCTGAAAATCAAAGCCGAAAAAGAAGGTAACGCCTTCTCATCGGTCTATTGCATCTTCGACAGGGATGAACACGCCCACTATGAAGCCTCTATTGAGCGCTCGAAAAAGCTCAAGCTGCAAACCATTAAATCGGTACCCTGTTTTGAGTACTGGATTCTGCTGCACTTTCGCAATCACACTGCACCCTATACCAGAACGGGCAATCGTTCCCCGTGCGACTGCTGCCATCATGACCTGACAAACGAGTGGCCCGATTATGCCAAGAACAGAAAACACCTTTTCACAGAATTACTGCCCCGGTTAGATAACGCCAAACAGCACGCTGAACAACGCTTGGCTGCTGCTGAACAAGATGACAGCAACAACCCCAGTACAGAAATTCACTTGCTACTAAAAGCAATGGAAACACTCAAAGAAATCAGGCCGATCAAATAATGGATACTAGAGTTTAGAGTTTCAAAGGAGAAAACAGCAAAAACCAAAAAAATACTTGACATATCAGAGGCCATGGCGTTGCCGCGCCTTAGAGAAATCAACACGAACTTCTGGAGGCCGCTGTGGACGTGAAAGGATATAGCCGTATCCCCCGCGAACTGTGTTATTGGATAACATTTTTGACCGAAGCGCTACCCCTAAGGTCAGTGGGCACATTCATCGAATTGCTGATCGGGGCCATGCTCAGTCCTGCGGGTTTTGTGACAGAGGCCTATCTGGTGGTCACCATGCGCAATCACTGGACAAGTTATTACAAGTGGTTACAGGAAGGCCGCTGGTCATGGTTGGCTCTGTCCAGACAGTTTGTCTGCCTCATCATGAAGGTGGTGAAACAAGATGTGATCCATCTGGTGATTGATGATACCTTGACCCTTCGGGCTTCAAAAAAAGCACCTGGAAGTCAGATTCATCACGAGCATGGCAACAAGCCCAATTTGGCGCGCTATGTCAGAGGTCAATGCTGGGTCAGTCTGGCGTAGGTGATTAAGCGCAGGAAACAATTTGGGCTCCTCAGCAGAATTTGTGGGTAGCAGAGGTGGGTTTGAGGCAAATGATCAGGTCAGTCCTGTCGGGGTAGAGCCCCCCACCCGGTCTCTGAGAAGATGGAGTTGTGAAACCATCAT
>NZ_JBHNMF010000171.1:0-6443 GCF_048562965.1 Thiolapillus sp.
GGATAACCATGGCGTTATGCTTCCTCCAGGTTTTGCGTGAGCCAGTCGTTCAATATCTGGCGGGTTCGGAACAAAGGATAGCTCCTTTTTGGAATATAATCACATGGTACCCGACACGTAGTGCTGGGTGACCAGGACGGCTGGGGCACCAATAGGTTGTCAAAGGCCGAGTCGATTTTGGGGACTGGGATGTCCCAAAATCTATCACGAGGCCGAAGACACGCTTGGCAAGCTGTCATCAAAACCGGTTACCGTCTCTGATACCTGTTTCAGCCTGTCATCGGGAATGGTGAGTATGGGCAGGGCTTCCACGAATCAGCCCACCAGCATTTCGACGGGGGAGACATTCACGTCGATGCCCTCGGAGCGCAAGCTACTCAGTGATGCTTCCAGGGTTTCCAGGGGTACGCTGGCAATACCGGCAATCTGCATGATGTACACCGGCTTGTCCTCACTGCCTGCAACATCTGAATCCAGTCCCAGTATGTTGAACCCGTCCTGCGCCAGCACACCTGTGACCTTGGCGACGATGCCGGCCTTGTCCGCGCCACTGACCCGCACGATGAAGTTTGGCGGCACATGGCGGTGCAGGCCACCCTGCATGGGATCGATATGCAGGCTCAGGCCCAGCTCATCCGCCACTTGGGACAGGGCTTCTTCCAGCGCCTGGGCATCCATCTCGCCGGCCACCATCATCATGATAGTGAAATTGCCACCCAGCCGCAGCATGGAGGCCTCGCCTAGGAGCATACCGCGATCGAACAGTGTCCGGGTGATACGGGCGACGATACCCGGCTTGTCCTCCCCGGTGACGGTCAGCATATACCAGTGTTTACTCATTACTCTTCTCCAACCAGATCAAGCTGGCCATGCGACCGGTGCGGCCATCACGCCGGTATGAAAAAAAACGTTCAGACTCTGTACAGGTGCAGAAGTCACCACCGAAAATCCGGGTCAATCCTTCTGCCTGCAGGCGCAGGCTGGCCAATCTGTAGATGTCGGCCAGCCATTTGTCCTTTCCATGCGGCGCGAAGGCAGCTTCTGCAGCCGCCTGCTGCCGCTGGAAGGCCTCACGCACTTCGTCTCCCACTTCAAAGGCGGCGGGACCGATGGCCGGCCCCAGCCAGGCCATGATAGCCGAGGCGGGCCGGTTGAAACAGCGCAGTGTATGTTCCAGCACGCCGCCGGCAAGCCCCCGCCATCCGGCATGAGCCGCAGCCACCTGGCTTCCGCTGTCATCACAAAACAGCACCGGCAGGCAGTCTGCCGTCATTATCGCGCAGACCTCTCCTTCTACCGTACTGAAACGGGCATCTCCCCGGCACCCGCTGCTGCCGGCAGGCAGCACCTGGCTGCCGTGAACCTGCTCCATCCACAACGGCTCACCGGGCAGACCTCCCAGAGCCGCCAGCCTGGCCCGGTTTTTCTTCACATGGACAGGATCATCCCCCACGTGATCTCCCAGATTGAAGCTGTCCCAGGGCGGAAAGCTGCAGCCGCCATTGCGCGTGGTGCTCAGGGCGCGCACGTTTTCAGGAGCAGGCCAGTCGGGAATGATCCAGTCAGCGTTCATGCTCGGCCCTGTCCAGACGCAACTGCTCAATGAGGCGGGCGAGATCACCGGGTATGGGGCTTTCCCATGTCAGAGGTTCACCAGTGACCGGATGATTCAGGCTCAGACGGCGTGCATGCAATGCCTGACGCGGAAACTGCTGCAGTGCCTGGACGGTAGCCTGGCTGGCATCACGCGGCAGTTTCACACGACCGCCGTATACCGTATCCCCAACCAGCGGATAGTGAATATGCGCCATGTGCACCCGGATCTGGTGGGTGCGCCCGGTTTCCAGCTGCACATCCAGCAGGGTATGCATGCGGAAACGCTCGTTGATACGGTAGTGCGTAACCGCGTGCTTGCCACCCTGCACAACCGCCATGCACACCCGTCTGCCGGGATGGCGACCGATGGGAGCATCCACCGTGCCGCCCGCTGTAGGCAATCCCACCACCAGCGCCAGGTATTCCCGCTTGATCTGCCTCGCCTGCAGGGCCTCGACCAGATGCTTGTGCGCCACGTGGCTGCGCGCCACCACCATCAGTCCGGTCGTGTCCTTGTCCAGGCGATGCACGATGCCCGCTCTTGGCAGAGCGGCGGCATCTCCATCATGATGCAGCAGTGCATTCTGCACCGTACCCGTCCGGTTACCGGCTCCGGGGTGCACCACCAGGCCGGCAGGCTTGTCGATGACCAGGATGTGCTCGTCCTTATGGACGATATGCAGGGGAATATCTTCGGGCTCACAGCGCTGATCGGTTTCCGGCACCGCCTGCAGCAGCACACGCTCACCGGCCCAGACCTTGTCCCTGGGCCTGCGCACTTCACCGTCCACCTCTACCCGCCCGTCCCTAATCCAGGCCTGCAGGCGACTGCGGGAATAATCGGCAAACAGCCGCGCCAGCGCCTGATCCAGACGCAAACCGGACAGTTCCTGATCGATGATGCCCTGGTGCTGTATTTCTGCCACGCTCTTTTCTGCCCGTTGCCAATGTGAGGTATAATCCGGCACAAATATAAACCGGGATCGATTGCCCATGTCCAAACTTCTCTGGCCTGCATTTATTGTCGCATTTTTACTCAGCGGATGTAGCCTGCTGCCCGAGCAGGTGGACAAGACCGCCGGCTGGTCTGCGCAAAAGCTCTATTCTGAAGCGACAGACGCCATGCACGGAGGCAACTATGAACGCGCCATCAAGTATTACCAGAAACTGGAGTCGCGCTACCCTTTCGGCAAATACGCCCTGCAATCCCAGCTGAATATCGCCTACGCCTACTATCAGGCCGATGAGCCAGATTCGGCGCTGGCCGCCGTGGACCGATTCGTGAAACTGCACCCGGATCACCCGGCCGTGGCCTATGCGCTGTACCTGAAAGCCCTGGTGAACTTTACCCGAAACATGGGCTTTTTCTCGCGCTTCCTGCCAACAGACAATTCCCAGCGCGATCCCGGGTCCACCCAGGAATCCTACAAGGACTTTGCCGAACTGGTGCGTCGCTTCCCCGATACGGAATACGCCCAGGACGCCAAACTGCGCATGCTCTACCTGCGCAATCAGCTGGCCCGGCATGAAATTCACGTCGCCCGTTACTATCTCGACCGCGGCGCCTGGCTGGCTGCCGCAAACCGCGCACAATATGTGGTGCAACACTACCAGTACACACCGTCAGTGAAAGATGGCCTGACCATCATGATCATTGCTTACGAAAAGATGGGCATGGTGGAACTGTATCGGGATGCCCTGCGCGTGCTGGCAATCAACGAAAAGAACGGCGCTTTCCCCGAACTGGAGGAAAGCGACAAGACCCTTACCGAGAAGATCTGGGAATACCTGGAACTGGACAAGGGTTGATACTGCGAACTGCCGGTCAACACATTGATGTTCGGCAAGAAGAAATATACCTGCCCCTGCTGCGGATATCTGACACTGGACGCGGAATCGCCGGGCAGCCATCTCATCTGCCCAATCTGCTTCTGGGAAGACGATCCGCTACAGTACGAAGATCCTGATTTTACCGATGGCGCCAACCTGCCTTCGCTGAAACAGGCACAGAGGAATTTCCGGCGCATGGGGTGCAGCGACCCGCGGTTGCGGTTGCATGTCCGCCCGCCGGGGAGGAAGGACCGGCGGGATCCTGATTGGCAACCGTTCGCACCCGAAGGCTGAAAACAAAGAACCCCGGCCCAAGGACCGGGGTTCTTCACCATGATCTGCCGTTTTGGCTTACCTGGCTTTGGCTTCGGCGCCTTTTGCCTCTGGCTTGACGATTTCGATCAGCTCGAGATCAAACACCAGGGCTTCGTTGGGGCCGATGATATTGCCCGCTCCGCGTGCGCCGTAACCCAGCTCAGGCGGAATGAATACTTTCCACTTGGCGCCCGGTTTCATGTGGGTGAGCGCTTCGGAAAAGCCCTTCACCACACCCTTGAGGGCGAACTGGGCAGGCTTGCCGCGGTCATAGGAGCTGTCAAACTTTTTGCCGTCGGTGGTATGCCCTTCATAGTGTACTTTAACGGTATCAGTCATCTTGGGCGGTTCACCCTTACCCGGCTTGATGATCTGGTACTGCAGACCACTTTCCAGCGCGGTTACGCCCGGCTTCTTGCCATTCTCGGCCATGAAAGCCTTGGACTTCTCCAGTGCTTTGGCTGCTCGTTCCGCGCGTTGCTTGGCGGCTTTCTCTGAACGCAGCTTCAGTACCTCGGTCATTTCCTCATCCGTCATCTGCAGCGGTTTGCCATTGACCACATCGGCAACGGCAGCACCAAAAGCCACGCCATCCAGTTCGCCAATGCCCTGCGCCTTCAGCATCTTTGCCATGCGCGTTCCCAGCGTGTAACTGTAGCGCTGATCAAAGGTTTTCAGCTCGGTTGCCTGTACCTGGCCCGCCAGTACAGCGGCCGCCAGCATCAATACAATTCTTTTTTTCTTCATCTAGTATTTTTCCTCGGTTTTGGCCCGAACCTCTGTGAAGCTCCGGCTTTTCAGACAAAATCGCCTTTAATTTGACAAAAATAGATACGAAAGTTCATTCTGCTCAATCAGTGAACAGCAGTGAAAAATCCACAGCCTGGACATCCTTGGTGAGTGCGCCTACCGAAATGTCATCCACGCCGGTTTCCGCAATGGCGCGAATGGTATCGAGACTGACGCCGCCGGATGCTTCCAGGCGGGCCCTTCCCCCATTCAGCTTCACCGCTTCACGCAACTGCTGCAGGCTGAAATTGTCCAGCAGCACCCGCCCGGCCCCCGCTTCCAGCGCCTCCCCCAGTTCGTCGAGGTTTTCCACTTCGATCTCCAGGGGAACATCGGGATGCAGATGCCTGGCCTTTTTCAGAACAGCAGCGATAGAGCCGGCTGCTGCGATGTGATTTTCCTTGATCAGGATGGCGTCGTACAAACCCATACGGTGATTGACGCCACCACCACAGGTGACGGCATACTTCTGCGCCAAACGCAGGCCTGGCAGGGTCTTGCGCGTATCCAGGATATTCACTCCCGTGCCATGCACCGCCGCCACGTAACCGGCTGTAACCGTCGCCGTACCTGACAGTGTCTGCAGGAAGTTCAGCCCGGTGCGTTCAGCCGTCAGCAGGCTGGCGGCCGCGCCGTGGATGCTGCATGCGGGCTGGTTTTCGTTCAGGCGGTCGCCATCGCCCAGATGCCACTCCAGCTCGACATTGCTGTCCACCTGGCGGAAGACTTCATCCACCCAGGCAATACCGCTGAGCACCGCTTCCTGTCTACAGATCAATTGTGCCTGCACGCCATGATTCCGAGGCACCAGCGCGGCCGTCAGATCGCCCCTGCCGACATCTTCTTCCAGGGCGCGACGGATATCAGACGCAATCTGCCTGCTGTCGGGCAGCATCAGCCGACCTCGAGCAGTTCCACTTCGAATATGAGGATCGCATTGGGGGGAATCACACCACCCGCACCGGCCGCACCATAACCGAGCTGAGGTGGAATGGTGAGCTTGCGCTTGCCACCCACTTTCATCCCCTGCACACCTTCATCCCAGCCGCGAATGACCTGCCCCTGGCCCAGTGCAAACTGGAAAGGCTGATTCCTGTCGAGGCTGGAATCGAACTTGCTTCCATCCTCGAGCCATCCGGTATAGTGAACTGTCACCTGCGTACCCGCTACTGCCTCGGTACCGGTCCCTTCTTCCAGGTCATCATATTTCAGTCCCGAATCCGTCATCTTTTCAGCCATCGTTTTCTCCAGTATCAGTTGCCGGCCGCCCAAGCAGCGCCCGGAAAAGCCCAAATTGTAGCAATTCTCCGGCCAGGAGGTCGGAACAGAAGTTCACCACCTCGTTTCAGGAAAGGTACTGTTCGATGTCCACGTCATCGATCTGCTCCGGTGAGAGGTACTTCTCCGCATAGCGGCGGTATACGCCGGAACGCAGGAACAGATCAAACAGTTCCGGGTCAATGTGATGGTCCTGTTTCATCATCGCCATGATGTGAATGGCTTCACTGAGTTTCTTGGCTTTTTTGTAAGGACGGTCAGAAGCCGTGATGGCCTCGAAGATGTCGGCAATCGCCATGATCCGTGCAGCCAGGGGCATGTCTTCCCCGTACAGCCTGCGCGGATAACCGCTGCCATCCATCTTTTCATGGTGGGCGCCGGCCAGCCTGGGGACATCACGCAAATGCTTCGGATAGGGGAGCTGTTCGAGCATGATGATAGTCTGGACGATATGGTCGTTGATGATGTAGCGCTCCTCAGGCGTCAGCGTTCCTTTCTGGACACAGAGATTATACAGCTGAAGTTTCCCAGAAATTATTCAAGCCACCATGCGCAGCAGCACAGTGACCAGAGAATTTCCGGGGGGATTGCCGGGTTTGGGGCAAACCCTGGCAAAATTCTCATCCAAAGCTGCT
>NZ_JBHNMF010000172.1:0-6429 GCF_048562965.1 Thiolapillus sp.
TCATTCAGGATATGCTGGCGAATCAAATCCCAATCGAATCCAAACAGAAACGCAAGGTTGATCTGGTGAGTCCGCTTATTTCTTTGGTCCTGCTGGGCATATCGAAAATCATCAAAATAACTCCGAATGAAATAGGAAAGACAGGCGCGGTATGTCGGGCCATGCACTGGTGCTTCCTTCAGGCCAAAAAGCATTTGCTGGAGATGCCTGTTCAGACTGGTCAGGGTAACTACTCACCCCTATCAGCGTAGAGCTTCCCGAAAAGGCCATTTGAATGGCGACCAGCGAATTGTATCCCTGATTTGCCATGGTCTGTTAATCAGCGTGCAAAACTGACCAGGAATTGGGGGGAAACAGCGTCGAATTTTGACCACCCTCTGAAGTCTGTCATCCTCCGGTATTTTGCCGGAGTAACCTGGGATTGTTATGCATGGAAACCCTTGCCAAGATTCGTCGCCGTCATGAAGTGAACGGTGAAAGCATCAGTGAGATTGCCCGTCGTTTTAACCTGTCGCGCAATACGGTTCGCAAGTATTTGAAACAGAGTGATCCACCCCGTTACCAACGAAAGGCGCAGCCCAAGCCCCGGCTGGGTGCCTATGAAGATCAGCTGAAGACCTGGCTGGAGCAGGATAGCCAACGCCCGAAAAAGCAACGACGTACCGCCCGCCGTCTGTTTGAAGACCTTCAGGGCGCGGGCTATGCGGGGGCTTACGACAGCGTACAGCGTTTTGTGAAGCACTGGAAACAGGCCCGTCCTGCGCTGACCCAGGCCTTTGTGCCCCTGGTGTTCCCTGCCGGTGATGCGGCGCAGTTTGACTGGAGCCACGAACAGGTGGAACTCGGTGGTGTGGTACAGACCCATCAAGCTGGCCCATTTCCGTCTGGCTCACAGCCGTCAGCCGTTTCTGGTGGCCTATTCCCGGGAAAGTCTGGAAATGGTCTTCGACGCCCATGACCGGGCATTTGCCTTCTGGGGAGGGATTCCCCAGCGGATGATCTACGATAATCCCCGCACCCTGGTGGATGCGGTCAAGGTGGGCAAAGCGCGCCGCTTCAATCGTCAGTTTCTGGCCCTGGCCAATCATTATCTGTTTGAACCGGTGGCCTGCACACCGGCTTCCGGCTGGGAGAAGGGGCAGGTTGAAAATCAGGTGGGGAATGTGCGGGAATGGCTGTTCAGTCCCCGGCCCCGGTTCCAGGATCTGGCCGAACTGAATGCCTGGCTGGCGCAACAGTGCCGGGAAAAGCTGGCGCAGCGCCCGCATCCGGATCAGCGCTCACGGACCATTGGGGATGTTTTTGCCGAAGAACAGGCGCAATTGCGCCCGGTAGGCAAACCCTTTGCCGGCTATGTGGAAAAGGCCTGCCGGGTCTCGTCCACCTGCACCGTCGGGTATGACCGGAACCGTTACAGCGTACCGGCGGAATATGCGGGCCAGAGCGTGTTTCTGCGTGCCACGGCCACCCGGATCAAGATCGTTCAGGAAGGCAAGTCCCTGGCCTGCCATGCGCGCTGCTTTGGCCGGGAACAGCAGATCCTCGACCCCTGGCATTATCTGCCCGTGCTCGAGCGCAAACCCGGCGCCTTGCGCAATGGCGCCCCCTTTGTGCAGTGGGACCTGCCCTCACCGGTGCGCAAGGTCAGGGATCATCTGCTCAAACAGGACAAGGGTGATCGCGCCTTTGTCGAGATCCTGTTGGCCATGAAGGCCCATGGCAGCGAGCTGCTGAGCGTGGCCTGTGAGCTGGCCCTGGAGCACAAGACCCTCAATGCCGCCGTGGTGCTCAACCACGTCAATCGGCTCAAAGCACCCTCACCGGTCAGAGAAAACCCGGTTCCCGGTCACCTGCGCCTGCAACAGGAGCCGCAAGCCAACTGCAGCCGGTATGACCGTCTGAGGGAGGTGCATCATGGCCAGTGAACTGATCCCCGCGCTCAAGCAACTGAAGCTCTATGGCATGGCGGCCGCCTGCGAGGAACTGTTGGGAGAACGTCCCCGCAAAGCCAAAGATCCGGTGGTTTGGCTGGAAAAACTCATCGAGGCGGAACGGGTCGACCGGCAGGTTCGATCGCTCAATTATCAGCTGCGAATCGCCCGCTTTCCCATTCGACGTGAACTCGATAGCTTTGAATGGGCAGAATCGAATGTGGATCAGGCCACCTTTGAAACCCTGGCGGAGGGCCACTTCACCTCACAGGCCCACAATCTCATCCTGGTAGGCGGTACCGGCACGGGGAAAACCCACCTGGCCACGGCCCTGGGCATTGCGGTGATCCATCGTGGTCAGCGGGTTCGCTTCTTCAATGTCGTGGATCTGGTGATCCTCGATGAACTGGGGTATCTGCCGTTCCCGGAGTCTGGCGGTGCTTTGTTGTTCCACCTGGTCAGCCAGCTCTATGAACGCACCAGTCTGATCATCACCACCAATCTGTCCTTCTCCGAATGGGTGCAGGTCTTTACCGATGCCAAGATGACGACCGCCATGCTCGACCGCATCACGCATCACTGCGACATCATCGAAACCGGCAATGAATCCTACCGGTTCAAACACCGCAATCAGGCCTCATAGCCTGGTCAAAATTGCACGCTGATACCTGGTCAATTTTGGATGCTGTTTGACAGGTCAGCGACCCGATCTTCGCCTTGTCGCCATTGGCGAACATGACAATGGCGTTGTGGTGGAACAGATGGGGAACGGTATCGAGGTAGTCGGAATAGTTCTGCTCAAACGCCGCCTTCAGATCCCTGTGGATGTTCTTGCACTCGATGAACAGCAGCGGCAGGCCATTGACGAAGCCGACGATATCCGCCCGCCGCCGGTACAGATCTCCGCGCACCCACAGCTCACGTACGCAGAGGAAATGGTTGTTTTCCGGTTCCTCGAAATCGAACAACCGCAGGCGCTGGCGCACCCGCTCGCCGTCGGCATTGCGGAACCTGACCCGCACCCCATCCTTGATCAGGCCGTATTTCTCCCGGTTCGTCGCCAACAGGGTCTGGGAAGCCACGGTTGCCGTAATCTGACGCACGGCATCGTCATAGGCTTCATCGGGAAGATCGGGATTGAGTTCGACCAGCTTCTCCCGCAATGGTCGCGTCAGCACCACCTCGCGGTCCGAAGCCCGGCCCAGCGTTCCGTCAGGGCCGAAAGTCTCGTTGTTGTAGGCGTACACCGACTCCCAGCCGAGTTCCTTTTCCATGTACTCGGCTGTCGTTTGCTGGACCAGGGTGTCTTCGGTGTAGGGCATATCTATAGCGGCAAGTCGCTTTGCTGTGTCGTGACCCACTGGTAACGGACTGGTCGTGTAAGCTTCTTCAGCTTCTCCTCACTGACGGCATGCTTGAGCCAGGCATTGAGCTGGGTTTTGTTCAGATTCAATGCTTCAACCAGCTCATCGGGCTTTTTCGGTACATCACTGCACAGTGATGCCACCTTAATGAGAAACAAATCATAAAAATCCAGATCGTCGGTTGGGCAGGAATTCACCCTCGATTGTTCAGGCTGGCCCGCATCCGTGTCGTCGGTTTCGGTATCCATATCTTGCTTCGAGCCAGTTTCAATCGCTGTCTCTGCTGTTGATACAGGCTCTTCGGTCTGCCCATAGGCGTGACCTATACTACTGCCCTCATTGACTTCATTCGCGGCCTTGCTGAACAAATCTTCGCCAACTTCCTCAACGGCTGACGCAACTGAAAACAACGAACTGAAATCAATCTCATCGACACTTTCTGGCGCCCATAAAGCGCCCGCCCTCACAATCGCGGCATTGCCGGCTTTTGGATCGGAGCTGGGTTTCACCCAGAGTGGCGCCCATTGTTTTCTTATGTTCTCCAGAGCGCCATTCCAGGTTCCACCCTTTTCACCGGAATGAACCACTATCGCCGCATCCGAGAGACAATAGATGTACTTGTTCCGTTGCATGGCATTCCCGGCCTTGAATCCCGCTTCCGGATAGAAGGTCGAGATCAATACGAGATTGTTCGCCATCAGATATTTACGGTATTTGGCAGAGGAGCAAGCGCGCAGCAGGTTGTTAGCCAGTACGCCAATCACCGTCCCTTCCGCCTCCAGCGCCCCCAGCATGGTGGTCTCATCCACCCCACGCGCACCACCGGAAACAATCGAATACCCATTACCGGCAGCGAGCGCACCCAGGTTCCTGCTGTACGCCAGATCCTTTTCCGTTGCATTCCGCGACCCCACGACGGCCAGGCCGCCAACATTCAGCAAGGCGCGGTTGCCGCAACCAAACAGAACGGCTGGCGAGTCGGTTCTCAGCCGTTTTTTCAGGCGGGTCGGGTACTCCGGATCGGATCGCGTCATCACCCACAACCCGGCTCGGAGCCATTTCTCCATTGCCAGCGCCAGCGCGGATCCCCGGTCCATCAGCCCCTCGATACGTTCGAGGGTAATCGTTTTGTCGGACCAGCCGTTCAGCAATTCTCCCGGCCGCCCGTTCATCAACTGTTCCGGCGTCAGTGATTTTTCCTTCAGCCATAGGGCAAATCGCCCCCATTCCTTCGGCGTCAACGGCTTGACCGCCTCTTTTCTGGCCTTTGCAAAATACGCCGTCAGTAACAGGATGGCTTGCGTGTTGGGAGATACCGACATTTAACTTCCCGTACTCGTTGAGGCCAATGCCACCGGGTAGACCGGCCCACTGCCCGCCTGTCTCAGTAAGGCAGCGAGCACCCTGGCCGTCCATCCGGAGTCGATCACATCATCCACCAGTAGTACAGGCATATCAGGAATACCTTCAATGATCTCGAAAACGCCATCCAGATTCCTGCACTGGTGAAAACGGTTCTGCTGATTCTTTTGAGGTTCGTTATCGATGACCTTGTGAATCGCATCCACGAACAGCAATCCCAGCCGCGCGGCCAGGCGTTGCGCAAAATCCGGTACCAGCGTCGGATGCTTCAACGACGGCACACAAGTCACCCACTGCGGCGCCGGGTTCGGTTGCCATCGTTGTTCCAGCATTTCGGCGACCGCACCAACCAGCTCGTCGCGGAAGTGGCCGGTATGCTTGTCACCGGCTACCAGTCCACCCCAGCCGGAATCACCCCAGCGCGACAGGATACGACCTTCCTGGGCCTGCAGTTCAGCCGGCAGATTGCCCCGAAAACCGTATATCTCGAAAGCTCCGGCGGCTACCTGCTTCTTCGGTTTGAAGGGCATCTCCGCATGCTTCAGGTACTGGGCCGCAGCGATGGCGAGCGTCCGGTTCACGTCAGTCCCCACCACCGGTTCGCCCAAGCACACCGCGCACCGACCACAATCTTCCGTCTCGGGATCATCCAGCGCATGACGCAGATACGCCATCAGGCAACCTTCGCTGTCGATATAGCCCTGCATCTCCCGCCATTCGATTTCCCGCTGTCTGGTCAGATGCTCGATACGCTCGTGATCCATCCGGAACGGCACCGGCGTACGGCGCCATTTGCTGCCCTGCTTGATCACCGGTGCCGGGTTCTCGACACTGAGAATCTTCAGCACTTTGTTGATCTGTCCCTGCCTGAGATTCAAATGCTGTTCAAGCTCACGAACGGACAACTCATCGTGTTCAGCCAGCACGCCGAGAATGGCGTTCACGTCCCGTTCGTCAGGAAAGGCGCTGCGGCGGAACCATTCATGGATATCCTCATCCTCCTTGCCGGAGAGCAACACGCCATAGGCGGTATCGATCGCCCTCCCGGCCCGGCCGACCTGCTGGTAATAGGCCACGACGGAACCGCTCGCCTGGTAATGAATGACAAAGCCGAGATCGGGCTTGTCATACCCCATGCCCAGGGCCGTGGTCGCCACCAGCACCTTGATGCCATTATTCAGAAGCAGGTCTTCGAGGTGTTGCCGGTACTGGTTGCTATTCTCGAAATCCTCATGCTCCACACTGCCGTGGTAGGCCCGCGCGACAATGCCCTGCTGGTTCAGCCAGGCCGCGACCTGTTCCGCGTCGCGAATGGTCAGCACATAGACAATGCCCGTACCCGGCAACTCGGGAATGTGTTGCGCCAGCCAGGCCAGCCGCGATGCCTGATCGGACATGCGCAGCGTCTGCAGCGAAAGACTGTCCCTCACCAGCGGCCCACGCTGAATCTCGATATCGCCAAGCTGCGCCTGCACATCCTCGATGACCCGGTTGTTTGCGGTGGCGGTGGTTCCCAGAACCGGCATGTTCGGCGGCATCTGGCGCAGCACATTGACCAACCGCCGGTAATCCGGCCGGAAATCGTGGCCCCAGTCCGAGATGCAGTGTACCTCATCCACCACCAGCAGGCCCACGCGATCCGCCACCGGCATCAGCACCTCGCCGACGAATTCCTCATTCGACAATCGCTCCGGAGAAATCAGAATGGCGTCTACCTTATCCGCCAGCATCGCCGCATTGATCTCCGGCCAGTTCTCCTGATTGGTGGAATT
>NZ_JBHNMF010000173.1:0-6415 GCF_048562965.1 Thiolapillus sp.
CCACCATGTGCTGCAGCACATCGGCAATGCCAGGACGGTTGAGGACATTGAAGCCCTGCTACCCTGGAACACGCCTGTCAAAAAAATGCAATAGGGCTGATTGTTTGGCGCTTACCATGAACATGTGGGAAACGTTGAAGAATATAGCGTTCAAACGAACCAAATCCACAACCGATATTCAGTATCTTTTCATCCCCTTGAATCCCGATACGATCACAAATCAGCTGGAATTTCTTTGTCTGTGCCTCTTCCAATGAAAGAGCACTATTCATCACCTCATCTCTGTCGTCCCCAAAGTATGCCATCGAATATGCACGGTAGCTTGAATCAAGAAAGCTATTAAAAAACTCGATCTGCTCATCGTAATGCGTCTCGATCAATTCTTCTGTTTCTTCCCACATGGGTCCCTTTGCAGCCGAAATGCCCAATTCTTCCAAGCTGATGGGTTTGTTTGCAGCAGCTTTGTATTCACGCTCCAAGAACCGCGCCACGTGTTCCTCCTTGCGCAACGCTTCTTCAGACCCCCACGCGGGAATATTCAAGGATTCGAGTTCGCTCATACATCTATCCGGTTGGAAGAAAACGCCTTGGATTATACCTTGGAGAACAGAAAGAGGGTCGAGACCGGATGCACATGAGCGCAGACCGGCACCGCCATCCCCGGCTTTTAGCGACATATCACCCCTCTCTGCACACTCGACGCTCCTGCGCATGACCTCTAGGGATGCAGGGAATGCTGGCAACGCAGGATGCGGTTGCCAGTGCCTGTACTTACGCCGCATCGCCATCCCTGGCTCCTTGCGGCATACACTCCATCCCTGGAGATAAAAAACCCCGCCGAAGCGGGGTTCTCTCAGACTAGACAGACTGCAGTTTAACCAACCAGCAAGGGCACCAGCATCAAGGCGACGATGTTGATGATCTTGATCAGCGGGTTGATGGCGGGACCGGCAGTGTCCTTGTACGGGTCACCTACGGTGTCACCGGTTACCGCTGCCTTGTGGGCATCGGAGCCTTTGCCACCGAAGTTACCGTCTTCGATGTACTTCTTGGCATTGTCCCAGGCACCACCGCCGGTGGTCATGGAGATAGCCACGAACAGGCCGGTAACGATCGTTCCCAGCAGCACGCCACCGAGCGCTTTGGGACCCAGCAGCAGGCCTACCAGAACAGGAACCAGGATAGGCAGCAGGGAGGGAATGACCATTTCCTTGATGGCAGCCTTGGTCAGCATGTCCACAGCACGGGAATAGTCCGGCTTCTGGGTGTGATCCATGATGCCGGGCATTTCCTTGAACTGACGGCGCACTTCGTTGACGATGCCACCAGCAGCACGCCCCACCGCTTCCATTGCCATGGAGCCAAACAGGTAAGGCACCAGACCGCCGATGAACAGGCCGATGATAACCATGTGATCGGACAGGTCGAAGGTTAGCCCGGTCAGGCCCGCTGACTCCAGGGTGTGCGTGTAATCGGCGAACAGCACCAGTGCTGCGAGACCGGCAGATCCGATCGCATAGCCCTTGGTGACCGCCTTGGTGGTATTGCCTACCGCGTCCAGAGGATCGGTGATGTTGCGGATCTTTTCGTCCAGCTCCGCCATTTCGGCGATGCCACCGGCGTTATCGGTGATAGGACCGTAAGCATCCAGCGCCACGATGATGCCGGTCATGGACAGCATGGAGGTTGCCGCGATAGCGATGCCATACAGACCACCCAGCTCGTAAGCACCCCAGATGGCAGCGCATATAGAGAGTACGGGAGCGGCCGTGGACTTCATGGAGACACCCAGTCCGGCGATGACATTTGTGCCGTCACCGGTAGTGGAAGCCTCGGCGATATGACGTACAGGGCTGAATTCGGTGGCCGTGTAATATTCAGTGATAACCACCATCAGTGCCGTCAGCACCAGGCCGATGAGTGCAGCCAGATACAGGTTCATTGCAGTAACAGGCTCACCCCCCACGGTCATGCCTTCAGGGAACATCATTGTGGTTACGGGATAGAACGCGATGGCTGAAATGGCGCCTGCCACACCCAGACCACGATACAGGGCATTCATGATCTTGCCGCCTTCACGCGCCTTCACAAAAAAGGTGCCCACAACAGAAGCGATAATAGAGATGCCGCCCAGGATCAGGGGATAAAGAACAGCATTGTAGCCCGCGCCCTGCACCATAAGGGAACCGACCAGCATGGTGGCGACCACGGTTACCGCGTAAGTCTCGAACAGGTCAGCCGCCATACCGGCACAGTCACCCACATTGTCACCCACGTTGTCGGCAATAACAGCCGGGTTGCGGGGATCATCCTCAGGAATACCGGCTTCAACCTTGCCCACGATGTCAGCGCCCACATCCGCACCTTTCGTGAAGATGCCACCGCCCAGACGGGCAAAGATAGAGATCAGGGAACCACCGAAAGCCAGACCAACCAGGGGATGAATGGGATCTTCCACACCCATCATCAGCAGGATGCCGTAGAAACCGGCTACGCCCAGCAAACCCAGGCCAACAACCAGCATGCCGGTGATGGCGCCGCCACGGAAGGCAATCTGCATGGCCGCATTCAGACCTTCATTGGCAGCCTCTGCGGTACGCACGTTGGCGCGAACCGAAATGTTCATGCCGATATAGCCCGCCAAGCCGGAGAAAATGGCGCCGATAGCAAAACCGGCAGCCGTGCTCCAGCTCAAAAAGATGCCGATGAGCACCAGCAACACGACCCCCACAAGTCCAATCGTTGTGTATTGGCGGTTGAGATACGCTGACGCACCTGCCTGTATGGCAGCAGCAATCTCGTTCATTCGTTCGTTACCCGTCGGTTTGGCGAGTATCCATTTCATGGATACCACGCCATAGCCAATGGCTACCAGCGCACAAATTAGCGCAAATATCAGGCCTGTCGTCATAGCGATCCTCATTTGTATCAGTTGTTATGAAAAACCCACTTTGCGCCGAAACTGCGAAAACGCATTGTGGGAGACTGACAGGGATGCTAATGAATTGCCAACCCAAAAGGGAAATCAAAACATTAGTGGCTAAAATAAGAGGAGTCTATCAGCAACTGTTAATATATTGACATAAGTCAAGCCTTGAAAATATCCGGGTGCCCTTACTCCTTGAGTAAGGCCTCCACTAATGAATAATTATCAACTGCTTATACGAAAGACACGACTGCAAAAGAGGCATCCCTCAAACCTCGTTCAGCCACTGGGCAACCCGTTTCGCAAAATAGGTCAGCACACCGTCTGCACCGGATCTTTTGATGCAGATCAAAGATTCAGTCACGACGGCCCGCTCATCCAGCCAGCCGTTCTGCACGGCAGCCATGTGCATGGCGTATTCCCCGCTGACCTGATAAACGAAGGTCGGCACCCCGAACTGATCCTTTACGCGGCGTACAATGTCCAGATAAGGCATGCCCGGCTTGACCATCACCATGTCAGCGCCTTCCTGGAGATCCAGAGCCACTTCGCGCAGCGCTTCATCACTGTTGGCCGGGTCCTGCTGATAGGTGTTCTTGTTGCCCTTGCCCAGGTTGGCCGCCGAGCCCACCGCATCACGAAACGGCCCGTAGTAACTGGAGGCATACTTGGCCGAATACGCCAGAATACGGGTATGAACAAAGCCTTCCGATTCCAGCACATCACGGATATCACCAATCCGGCCGTCCATCATGTCTGACGGCGCCACCACATCGGCGCCGGCACGGGCATGGGAAAGTGCCTGTCTGACCAGCACTTCCACGGTCTCGTCATTGAGCACATAGCCACTCTCGTCGATAAGCCCGTCCTGGCCATGGGTTGTAAAAGGATCCAGGGCCACATCTGTGATCACCCCGAGTTCAGGTACCGCATCTTTGACTGCCATTACCGCGCGCTGTGCCAGTCCGTCCGGGTTATAGGCTTCTTCCGCCAGTTCGCTTTTGGCAGAAGGCGGCGTGACGGGGAACAGGGCCATGGCAGGCACGCCCAGGCCGGCGATTTCCCTGGCCTCTTTGACCAGAAGGTCGATGCTCATGCGCTCCACGCCGGGCATGGAAGCCACGGGTTCGCGATTGCCCTCGCCTTCGAGAACGAAAACCGGATAGATCAGATCGTCGGGGGTAAGCACGGTTTCACGCATCAGCCGGCGGGAGAAATCATCCCGGCGCATGCACCGCATACGGGTAAAAGGATAGCCGCCAAAGGCCTGGGTATCTATGGGCATGTCGTCGTCCTGCTGAATTCCAAATCAGACGGACAGTTTAACCACCCGGCCGGCAGGAAACAAACATACAAAGCGGCTGCCCTCTCCCGGCGTGCTTTCGATTTCAATGGTCGCCTCGTGACGTTTGAGCACATGCCGGACGATAGACAGCCCCAGGCCAGTGCCACCACTTTCACGGGAGCGGCTCTTGTCCACCCGGTAAAACCGTTCGGTCAGCCGCTGCAGATGTTCAGGGGCGATGCCCGGTCCCTGATCAGCCACTACCAAGCGGGCGCCACTGCCTTCCCTGCCCCAGTAGATGTCGATGGGCGTTCCCCAGGGCGTATGCTGCACGGCATTGAAGATCAGATTACCGAATGCACTGCCCAGTTCACTTTCGCTGCCCATCAGCCCCAGTTTTTCGTCAGCATGCAACTGAATAAGATGACCGCCTCCATCACTCAAGCGGCGGGCATCTTCCACCAGCCCCTCCAGCAAACGGGGGACTTTCACGGATTCCCCAACCTGAGGCTCATCTTCTTCCAGTTCCAGCCGGGACAGCATCAGCAGGTCCGCCACGATGGACTGCATCCTTTCCGCCTGGCGGCGGGAAGCGATGAGGGCTTCGTGGATATCCTCGGGCAGCTCGGGCTCTTCCGCGAGCATCTCCAGATAGCCGGCAACAACGGTCAACGGGGTACGCAACTCATGGGAGACATCGGCAATGAAATCACGGCGTACAGCTTCGACGCGCTTCAGTTCAGTAATATCATGAGCCAGCAGCAGGTGTTGATCCTCACCGAATTCCACGATGCGGATCTGCAGCACCCGTGCCGGACTGGCAGGTGATATCATCTCCAGCGGCTGGGAAAAATCACCCTCCTGAATCCAGCACCTGAAATCATCGTTGCGGACGAGACGGGACACACGGCGATTGTGCTTGCGGGCGGTCAGGGGAATGCCCAGCAGTTCATGGGCCGCAGAATTGAACCATTGTACCCGCAGGTCGTCCTGCAGCACGATGGCGGCATCAGGCATGGCTTCGAGGGTGTCGTAAAAGCGGTGCAGCAAGCGGCTGAGGCGTTTCTTGCGCTGGCGGGCGCGGCTGCGCGCCTTTTTCATGTGAGCGACGATATAGCTCCAGATGCTGCCGAGATGGGATTCGTCCCGCACGATACCGTGCAGCCATTCCTCCATGATATAGAGCTGGCGCAGGTGCCAGATGATGTAGCCGCCCAGACCGATGAAAATGGGCAGGGACCAGACACCGCTGAGGGTACCGAACAGCACCACCACCAGGCCGATGACCAGCAGGCGGCTCAGTTCCTGGTTGAAATTCTCATGCATCGCCCACGCCCTTGGCGGACAGGCTGTAACCTGCCCCGCGCACGGTCCTGACCAGTCCGTCACAACCGTGAGGCGCCAGCAGTTTGCGCAGGCGGCGAATACTCACATCCACCGTACGTTCCTCCCGTTCACCCGAATCCGGCCAGACATAGTCGAGCAGTTGTCCACGGCTGTAGACCCGTTCTGCGTGAGACAGGAGAAATTCCAGCAGCCGGTATTCTGTCGGTCCCAGGCTGATCTCGGCCCCGCCACAGAACACCCGGCGGGTATCCGGATTGAGATTCAGCTTTCCCAGCTTCAGGTTTCCATCCGTATCGGCACCCGTGGCGCGGCGCAGGACAGCCCTGATGCGCGCAATGAGTTCAGGTGGTGAAAAGGGCTTGGTGATGTAATCATCCGCCCCGACTTCCAGTCCTTTTATCTTGTCTTCCTCGCCTGCCCTGGCGGTGAGCATGATCACCGGAATATCACGCAGATCCTTTTTCTTGCGCAGCCTGCGCAGCAACGCCAGGCCGTTTTCATCCGGCAGCATCCAGTCCAGCAGGATCAGATCCGGTCGGCGGACCGCGAGCAGTTCCTTTGCCTGTTTCACGGTTTCCACGTCCAGCATTTCCATGCCGGCACGTGACAGGGCAAAACGCAGCATGTCGCGAATCGGCCCTTCATCTTCCACCAGCAATATGATCGGCATGGTTAACCCGTGTATCTCAGCAGACAGCCGGCGAACCAGCTGCTACCGCAAATCGTCTGCATCTTTATTAACCCGGCACCAATATAGGTGATGCTCAGGGCTTCAAGCCTGCCTCAGAGCAAGGCATCGCTTGAAGCCAATGGTTGTTCCATTGGCAAAAGCGATAACGCCGGGCCGGGGCAGGCTT
>NZ_JBHNMF010000174.1:0-6377 GCF_048562965.1 Thiolapillus sp.
ACTACCATGTCCCGCAGAAAAACATCGGGCACATCACGCCCATTCAGGCGCTTAAGGATTGGCACAAAAAACAACCGGAATTATTCAAAAAGAAAACCCATGATCTATCGGGACTTGACACACGGCTGGTCCTACATCATCATCGCCCTGGCCGCACGCAAGTCCTGAAAACATCCGTCTCCCCGGTTTCCGGGGAGACGGTCAGTGCCTTATCTGCTTGCCCGCCTTGCGTCCCCAGCTGACGACATATCCAAGACCGCTCCACAGGGTCGTGAAGGCCACTGTCCACATCATTCCCTGCAGCAAGCTTTCCGACAAGGCACTGAACCCCAGATCATAAACCACCATCAGCACCAGCAGGATCTGCAAACCGGTATTGAGCTTGCTCACCAGGCTGGGCTGGGCATCCAGTTTCTCCACGCGAAAATTGTAAGCCACAGCACCCATGACGATGATTACATCGCGCAGCACTACCAGCCCCACCAGCCACCAGGGAAGCGCATGCAGCCATCCGAGACAGAGATAGGACGAGACCAGCAGAAACTTGTCCGCCAGGGGGTCGAGAATACCGCCGAGGCGGCTTTGCCACCGGAACTGCCGCGCAAGAAAACCGTCGAGGGCATCGGAGATCCCTGCCACGAAGAACAACAGCATGGCGCTCTGATAATGGTGATTGAGGAGCAGCCAGATCACAGGAAACACCAGCACCACGCGGGCAATGCTGATGATATTGGGAATATCTTTCGGCTGAAGCATGGGCTACCTGAGCTGGTAAGTCAGCTCCAGGCTGTCCGGAGTAAGCGATTCGTCGTCAGGAATACTGGCGACTGGCGCCAGTGTGTTTTCCAGGGACAGCCTCTGGGTAAGGATTTCTTTCCCGCCCCGCACTTTGGCCCGTATCAGCAGCTGGTCACCGGTAGATTCCTCGATGGCGTATTCCGAAATGACATCCAGCGAGTCCAGCAACTGCATGAGCCTTGCATAGTCGGACAAACCACCCACCCCGAGGAAGCGAAGCATCACTATCCCGGCCTCTCCGGCATCGCTGCGGGGCACGAACTGAACTGTCAGCCAGTCCATGACCTTGTCGATGCCACCACCGAGCGCAGCTTCTTCTGTACCGGCCGAACTGCTGAAGTCCTGCTGCCGGTCGGGCAACAGCAACGTCCATTTCGCCTTCCACTGTTTGCCGGATTTGCGCAGACGTCCCAGCAGAACAAGCTGATCACCGTAGCGGGCCGATGCCGCTTCGACGCCATCACGGTTCACCGTCCAGACATCACTGACACGCAATGCGGTCTGATCTTCCAGATCCATGATAGGCAACAGCAACGGCAACCCCCGCTGCTGCGCCGCGTTTTTCACCGCCTGCACCACTTTCACGTCCCTCTCGGGATCAAGCAGGGCGCGCTTGCCTCCCTTCTCCTGCGCCAGCCACAACAGCACCTCCGGCCGCCCCTTGTCCCACACAGACAAGCCCAACTGCTGTAATGCCTCTTTGATTGCACTCTTTTCGAAGGCCACCCACATCAGGCGTTTGCCCGGCTCGTCCCCGGCATCTGACACTTCATTTCTGTAGCGGAACTGCTGCACATAATCTTCCGCGTGTTTCAGCAAAGTCTTCATACCCTTTCGGCCTTTCAGCCTGCGATAACCGGAAGCCTTGATCAGCACTTTTTCAAAGGCTTCACGGATGCTTGCCTTGCGGGCTTCAGGGCTGGGATCCGTTACCGGCACTTCGGCCGAATACAACCCCGGTGATGCAGGCAGGACCGCCGCGGGCAGGAGAAGAACAAGCAGGAAGAGGAGCAGTGCGCTGAATTTTTTCATCCCGCCATTCTACTGGTAATCCCCGTTGCTGGCCAACCACCGGCCAGCACCTCAGGACCATGTCAACTATCAAGGTAAGTCATTGAAAACGGTACCCGTGGTAGTCCGTGAAAATGGCTGCGGCACGGAAGCCGCAGCCAAGTCCACATGGATGTATTTACGGCGTTTTTCACGGAATGCTGCCGGTGGCATCATCGTTAGATGACGGGACCCTGACCAGCACCTCACTGAACGCATTTCTCCCGCGTAATTCTTGATACAATAGCGCCCCTCATTTGCTTTTTTCAGGAGCGCTGCGTGTCCTCCCAAGAACCGTCAACCGAAGGACTGAGTTACCGGCAGGCCGGTGTGGATATCGATGCCGGCAATGCACTGGTCGAAAATATCAAACCCCTGGTCAGGAATACTTTCAGGCCGGGCGTGCTTGCAGGGCTGGGCGGCTTTGGCGCCCTTTTCGAACTGCCGGCAGATCAATACAGCCAACCCGTACTGGTGTCCGGAACCGACGGTGTGGGCACCAAGCTCAAGCTCGCCATGATGCTGGGCAAACACGATACCATCGGCATCGATCTCGTGGCCATGTGTGTCAACGACATCATCGTCGCCGGCGCCGAACCCCTGTTTTTCCTCGACTACTTTGCAACGGGCAAGCTGCTGGTGGATCGTGCCACGGATATAGTCGCCGGTATCGCCAAAGGCTGTGAACTGGCGGGCTGCGCCCTGACCGGCGGTGAAACGGCGGAAATGCCGGGCATGTATCAGGGTGATGACTACGACCTGGCCGGCTTCAGTGTCGGCATCGTCGAAAAAAGCAAGATCCTGCAGGGTGACAGGGTGCAGGCCGGCGATGTGCTGCTGGGACTGGCCTCTTCCGGCCCCCATTCCAACGGGTACTCCCTGATCCGCAAGGTCATCAAGGTCAGCAACGCCGACCTGAGCGCCGATCTCGATGGCCAGCCTCTGGGAGAAGCGCTGCTGCAGCCCACCCGCATCTACGTGAAATCCCTGCTTGCGCTGCTGAAGGAAACCGATGTTCACGCGCTGGCGCATATCACCGGTGGCGGTCTCACCGAGAACATCCCCCGGGTCTTACCCGCCAACACTGCGGCTCACATAGATACTAAAAGCTGGCCCCGCCCGGCGGTATTCCAGTGGCTGCAGGACAACGGCAACATCGATCCCGGGGAAATGCTGCGCACTTTTAACAGCGGCATCGGCATGGTGGTCTGCGTGGCAGCGGAGGATGCTGCGAAGGCACAGGCAGTACTGGAAGCACAGGGCGAAACTGTGTACATGATCGGCAGTATCGAAAGCTGCGACTGCGAAACACCCTGCGTCGAGTATGTCTAGACTCCCTGTCGTGGTCCTGATCTCCGGTGGCGGCACCAACCTGCAGGCCATCATCGATGCGGCTGAACGGGATCTTCCCATCGACATCAGGGCCGTCATCAGCAACAAGGCAGATGCCTATGGGCTGGAGCGGGCGAAGCAGGCAGGCATTCCCACCGCAGTACTGGAGCACCAGGACTTCCCGGACAGGGAAAGTTTCGATACCGCCCTGATGGAACTCATCGACCGCTATGAACCGGGCCTGGTGCTGCTTGCGGGCTTCATGCGCATCCTCACCCCGGACTTCGTGCGTCATTATCACGGGCGCATGCTCAATATCCATCCGTCCCTGCTGCCCGAATTCCAGGGTCTGCACACCCATGAACGTGCGCTGGAAGCAGAGGTGGAAAAACACGGCGCCAGCATTCACTTCGTTACCGAAGAACTCGACGGCGGCCCCATCATCCTGCAGGCCAGCGTCCCGATACTGCCGGGTGATGATGCGGACAGGCTCGCCGCCCGGGTCCTGGAAAAAGAACACATCATCTACCCCCTGGCAGTACGCTGGTTCGCTCAGGGACGTCTTGCGCTGAATGAAGATCAACAGGTGGTGCTGGATGGCAGGATCATGAACACTCCCATGCAACTGGAACAGGCAACCCAATGAATATCCTTCACCGATACTGGCTGTTCTGCGCGTGTCTCCTACTGCCGGCCGGCAGCTATGCCCTGCAGCCGTTCAGCGCCAGTTACCAGCTCCTGCTCGACGATGAAAAAAAAGGCGAAACCCAGTTCAGCCTGCTGCTGCCTTCCACCGGATACAGCTTCGAGGCATTTACCCTGCCCCAGGGAAAGCTCGCTGCCATCGACGTCAAGCACGAGATACTGGAAACCAGCCACGGACATTTCAAGGATAACCGCCCGGAACCCGACAGTTACTACTACGCCGTTCGCAATGCCTCAGGCACCCAGATGCTGGAATTCTTTTTCGACTGGAAGAAAAACCAGCTCACACTGCGAGGTGACAAGGAGCAACAGAAGTTTGCCCTGGAAGACGGCACACAGGACCACCTCAGCTACATCCTGCGCGCCATAATGCTGGCAGAAAGCAATCAGCGTATCGCCCGTTTCAAAAGGATTTCCATCGAAGGAACGAAAGAAATCACTCTGAAAAAGAAGCTGCAGAAATACATTTCCACACCTGCCGGGAGATTTCTCGCGCTGGAAATCAATGTGGAAACAACAGATGGCAAGGAAACCCGCAGCCTCTGGCTTGCGGTAAAACACGGCTTCATGCCCCTGTTGCTCACAAAGAATACCGGCAAGGGCCGCGTTCGCATGGAACTCACCAAGGTGGAAAAACAATGAAACGACATCCCGAACTCATCTCACTCTCCCAGGAGCATCACCAGTCACTGCGGCTGGCGAAACAGTGTCTGGATACGGCAGCAGGCGGCGATGAAGAAAAATGCAAAGCCCTGTGCGATCACATCCTGGATATCTTCGACGCGGAATGGGACCGCCATTTCCGCAACGAGGAAAAAACCATCTTCGACATCACTGCCACGCTCAGCGGAAAGATTCATGAACTGGGGGTGCAGCTGGTTGACGAGCACGACCGGATGCGCAGCATGGCCGGTGAAATGCAGCAGGGCGATTGCAGGCAACTGGCCGCTTTTGGCGAACTGCTGAAGGATCACACCCGCCTGGAAGAACGCGAACTGTTTCCACTGGTGGAAGAGCAGTTCACTCGGGAACAGTTGCAGCAGATTCTCGCCAACACCTGATGGCAACGACAGGGAACGCGAGAGACATCCGCATGCTCATTCAGGCAAAATAATACTCGCTTCCAATCCCGACTGCCCGTCCGTACGGTTCTCCAGCACCAGCCTGGCGCCAATGCACTGCACCGCATGGCTGACGATGGACAAATCCAGACCACAGCCTTCGACATCCTATCCGGCGAGGCGGGCAAAACGTTCCTGAACCTGTTCCAATAGATGTTCCGGTATGCCGGGGCCGTTGTCCTGAATGCTGACGGCAAGTTCCCCGTCAGTGCGCGACAAGCGGCAGCGAATCTCACTGTCAGCAGGACTGTAGCGAATGGCATTGTCCAGCAGGTTTCGGAAAATAGTGTGTAATAAATGCGGATTGCTGTTTACCACGACAGACCCGGCAGCGGGATATTCGGTCGCTATCCGTATATGCTTTTCCCCGGCTGCCTGGGTCAGCTGCTCCGACACCTTTCTGCAAATATCAGTCAGGTCGACATCCTCAAATTCCACCTGCCCGGATTCCGGCGACAAGCGAGCCAGCACCAATAGCTGCTCGACCATATGCGTGCTCTGATCCACCGCTTGCAACACCTTTTTCAGGGACCGGCTGCTTTCCTCCAAATCTTCCGCACGCATGGCAAGCTGGGAGTGCAGGCGAATGGCACTCAGTGGTGTGCGCAGCTCATGAGAAGCATCAGTGGTGAAGCGTCTTTCGCGGGATATAGCGGCGTCAAGCCTCTCCAGAAGACCGTTCAGCGCGTTGACCAGCGGCTTGAGTTCCTTGGGTGTGTGATCGCCAACCACCGGACGGAGCTGGTTGATATCCCGGTCACTGACCTGTTCCGAGAGACGCTTCAATGGGCGCAAGCCTCGGTCCACGGTGAGCGCGATGATGAGGGCAAACAGAGGAATGGCCCAGAACATAACCCCCAGGGATTCCACCGCAAAATACCAGGAAAGCTCCTTTCTGCCGACGACTTCTTCCGCTGTGAAAATCCGGTAGTCGCTGCCCTTCAGATACAGACCGTAAACCCGCCACTGCTGACTCGCGATGGCCACATCCTGAAAACCTGCCCGCATACCCAGCGCCTGATCCGGTACGCCTGCAGATTTGAGCATCAGTGAATCCCGATGCCACACCTGGTAACCAATATATTTTTGGCTCTTCAGCAGAATCTGTGGGTAAACTCAGGCTCGGGTAAAGCAGCAAGTGCATGATACAAAGCGATTTCCGCGCCCCGATACGTCCGAAAACCGAAGGATTTTCTGGAGGTCAGTTTTGCCTTGGTGTTGAAACCCTCCACAACACCACTGGAAAGCTGCCCCCTGGTCCGGAACCAGTTGAGCAACAGCGGCCGATGACCTCGCAGCATCCGGGCCACTTTCTTCATCGGCTCGATTTTCGATCGCATCGTTTTCGTACACCACCTATCCAGAAACTGA
>NZ_JBHNMF010000175.1:0-6362 GCF_048562965.1 Thiolapillus sp.
AATATACTGATAATGTAACCTTATCTTATTATTTGATATTTCAGGTACATATATCACTTGAAATGGTACAGGGTGCACGGTACAGTTTAGCCACAAATCAGAGCCGAGCCGTATAACAAGGAAATGGCTGGGCTGGGGTAACAAGGGCGGCGAAAGTCGCAAGGCGGCCCCGGTTCCCGCACCACGAAGCGGATGGTGGTGGTCTTTCTTAAAGAAAGCCGCAAGGCGGTCAACCAGCGCTGCCAGCCATGGAGAGCGAAGCGAAGGCTGGTAGACCCCAGTAGCCGCGAGGCCGCACTGTTTTCCCGGCGTGCCTTGCGCCAGAGGGAAAACAAAGTAGGCCTCCGAACGTGGCGTCCAGTCATTGGGAGCCAAGTACGGAGCAGCAACGAGCTTGCGAAGTTGTTGCGTAGTGCTTGGTGACCAGGACGGCTGGGGCACCAATAGGTTGTCAAAGGCAGAGTCGATTTTGGGGGACTGGGATGTCCCAAAATCTATCACGAGGCCGAAGACACGCTTGGCAGGGCACGAAGTGCAGCCCTGCAAAGATGGCGTCAAGGTGGCCACCGGGCAGGGGGCGCTCATGCTGCGTCCCGGCGACACCATTCCCACGCCCGGGGAAATGGCGCCAGCCGAATGATTAGCGACACAGGCCTCGTCAACCCGTGTCATTCAACATACCGGGTGACGCCCGGGTAAAACGGAGAATTGATGATGAGAAAGAAAATCATCATGCAGGCCGCGGATCTCATGCGCGGCCACAAGGTATGGGAAATCGCCACCGTGCGAAATCCCAAAACAGAGGAAGAGCTCCACTTCTGGGGGCTCTCCAGTGGCGATACGATCCTCTTAAAGGGGATCGGCAAACGATGGGTTTCGGTGATAAAAGTCCCCGAGCCTATCGGGGTTGCCCGCAACCGCTACCGCGTTGGCGGTGCGGTGCGGGATCACGAATGGTCCGCCACCAAGTTGCCACGGAGCAGCAAAGAGCAGCGTAAGAACGCGGCTCTCATGGCGGATGCATCGGCGGCCGCCACCCGCCACGAGAAGATGCTCGAGCACGACGACTAGCAACTTCTCGCCTTCAGGCCACCCCTTCAGTGGGGTGGCCTTTTTTCTTCTGGCCGTTCAACAAAAAAATACTTGACAAAAAATAATCGAGGGGGGTACCGTAGCACTAACGCGAGAACCGCTTCGCCTAAAAGCGGCCATACCTTACTCCGAAGTCTGCCAGACCAAGGAGCACACCCCGTCCAGGGGAGCCCGCACGGGCCAAATCAGCATCAGGCTGATTTCCAAGTACGACATCAAACACACCCACCAGTGCTGTGCCACTGGCGTTGGGTTCTTTTTTTCTTTTTTTCACCGATTTCGATTGGAGGTATGGCAATGCTCAACTCTCAACAACAAACTGTGCCCGGCGTTCTCCATGCTCCCGCGACTGCTGTTCGCGTGCCCGTATATGTGGCAAAGAAAGCTGTTGGTAACGAATACGTGTTCCCTGTCACCCGAGAGATGATGGAAAGCGTGTCAGGAAAAAGCGGCAAGCCCCTGCCCTTGGCGGTGTTCCGCCATGACAGTCTGCGCCGGCATTTACTTGGTGTACCCAACATGAAGGCCGGCACCATTGACGGCTTCACCAAGATCATGGCTCACCGCGCAAACTGGGAGCGGGCGGCCAACTACATTCAGGGCGAAACAGAAACCTTTGACCTTGTGCCGGTATTCGATGCCAGTCGGACGCTCCTGACGGTTTCCCTGTCACGTCAACTGGAAGTGATTGATGGGGAGTACACCTACCGTCTTGTCATCAACGACATCAAACCCACCGAAGGTGTAGGCGAGGACCAACTGAGCCTGCTGGCCTCCCTGGCCTCCGTCACCCTGGTCAACATGTTCATCAAGGAAAGCGAAATCCTGAGTGATGAACTGGGCAAGCTCCGGAAAATCCTGGTCACGGAAATCAAGCACTCTCCAACCATGAAGGGCTACTGGGAATGGGAGGCGCTGAAACACATGGAAAAGTGCCACATGGGACACTTCGCAGCCCTCTGTAAAGAAGCGGAACCGGAAGTCAAACCTTACGAGAAATGGGCGTTGGCCTGATTGAGGCGACCATGGCCAAGTACCTGCTGATTGTCGAAAGTCCGGCCAAAGCCAAAACCATTGCCGGTTATCTCAAAGATGCACCGGACGAATGGGTGGTATTGGCGACAGGAGGGCACATCGAGGACCTGCCCCGAAACGAATACGGCGTGGAATATCACCATGGGCATTACCAGGGACGGTGGCGCCTAAAAGGAAAGAAGGACAAGGTAATACAACGGATACGCGAAGCAAAGCGGGGTGCGGATGGGGTATATATCGCCAGCGATGATGATCGTGAGGGTGAACGAATTGCCCGGGACATTATCAAGCACGCAAAGATCGATAACCCGTTGCGCATCACTTTTACCGAAATCACGAAAGACGCGATACAACAAGCCATTCTGCACGGAATACGCCCGCTGCATGACTCCACCGTGGAATCACAGGAGGCCCGCAGGCTGATTGATCGGGTCGTTGGGTATCCCATGTCCGCCATCATCCGTTGGCACTTTCGGGTGATGAAACGCCACGTCCTCCCATCCGGCATTGGCCGGGTCATTTCTCCGGCGCTCAATATCCTGGGTATGAACGAAAAGGCTATTGAGGAATTTGTTCCGGAAAGTTACGAACAAATCGTGGTGGACTACAGCCATCGGGGTCAGCAATTCCGCCTCACGAATAACCTCAAATACAAGCCGGAGGCGGCAGCAGAAATGGAAGCAGCACTTCACGCCTTCCGGACGTCGCCGCATGTCGTGGAGAACTACAAACGGATTACCAATGAGGTGCGGCCTTATCCCCCATTTATTACCGCACGGCTTCAACGCGCCGCGTTTTACCTGTTTAGATTTGAGCCTGACTACACCATGAAGTTGGCCCAGGAATTGTATGAAGGCGTGGATACCCCCTGGGGGCGTACCGGAATGATTACCTACCCACGGACGGACTCATACCATCTGAGCGACCACGCTGTTGATGAAATGATTGCCATTTTGACGGACCACTATGGAGAAGAAGCTGACGAATACGTTCTCATGACGAAACGTCAGTTTGAGAACAAGACCAATGCACAGGCCGCGCACGAAGCCATCCGCCCAACCCACTTTAGCGAAGAATACTGGCCCGGGGTAGCGCAGCAATACCTGACAGAAGACCAGACCCGCCTGTATGAAATGATTTTCTACCGCACCATGTCCACGCAGGTGCGCAATGCGCTCTACGACATGTCCATCCTGGAAGTTGATGTAGGAGGGAACAAACTGATTGGCCGGGCCTACGAACGCCTGTTCGATGGATGGGAACGACTGGACGGACACCGTATCAACATCGCTGAGCGCAACGATGACCCGAACGCATTCAAATACCGGGAAGTTGTCCTGCCGGAATTCGATGTAGGAGACGAACTTCGCCCACTGGAAATCACCACGGTCGAAGGCCATACCAAAACACCGCCCCGTTATGGTGTTGGCCGGTTCATCACGACCTTGGACAACAAGGGCATTGGCCGGCCATCCACCCTGGATACCGTCATTCCAAATTTGGAGAAAAAAAAGTACGTCAAAGTGGTCAAAGGCATGCTGCATGTCACCCAGTTGGGCATGGATGTCAACGACTGGACAACCGAGCATGCCAGCTGGCTGAACGACCTGGAAGAATCAAAACGGTTTGAAGAACAACTTGATGCGGTAGAACACGACAAGCAAAGCAGGGATGAACTCATCGAGGAATACACCAAGCGTGTTGCTGAAGTAAAGCAAGCGTTGGGCTATCAGGATATGAGCGAGCGCCCACCGTCACAGAATCAGCTCACTTTTGCCGCCCGGTTGGCGCGAGAAGCCGGCGTCACCCTGACAGATGAGGATGTACGCAGTGCGGCATCCATATCGAAATTCATCAGCAAATACAAAAAACCGAATCAGGAAATCGGGAAATGCCCGGTGTGCAAAACCCATCCAGTAGTGGCATACGAAAAAGTCTATCAATGCACCAACAAGGAATGTGGTTTCCGGGTCTGGAAAAAAAGCGTCGAAAACTTTCTTGAGAGGTATCACCCCGAATACCAGGACGCGGACGCCCTAGTAACCGACATGCTACGCCGGAAGAAAACCCGCATGGATGATTTAACAGGCAAAAACGGAAACCGGTTCAGTGCGTACTACGCCTTCGAAGCGCGAGAGCATGGAAACGGATATGGCATATCCCGTGTGGGATGGGCGAGAAAAACAGGAGGAACCAAACATGAGTAATGCAATAACAGCAGGAGACACCTACGTCATTGGGCAGAGTCTTTTTGGGTCGGCAGCGAGGCCCAAACGCAAGATGCTATGGAACCCTGATGAACTGAACAACGGTCATGTGTTGGTCTGGGGTGGATCAGGTGCTGGTAAATCAGTGTTTCTAAGGGATATCATTGGATATCTCAGAGACAGGAAAAAGCATGTTCATGTGTTGGACTTGCACGGGGACCTGCATGTTGAGGGTGAAAACAGCATGCAATTTGGTACCTGGGATGCGCCATACGGCGTCAACCCATTCGAGTTTCTTCGGCAATACAATGCGGGTCCGGAGCAGCAGACCCATGAAATCGTGGAAATGTTCCGCAAGACCTACATGCGCAGCATGGGGCCGCTGCAAGAAGCCGTGTTGCGCCGGCTCATCCTCGATACATACAAGCTCAAAGGCATTATGCCCAGGGACATGAACACCTGGGGAGACAAGCCGGGCGAAAACCTGCCGGTCATGGAAGACATGCTCTACCTCATCCATAACATACTGGAACATGGCGAGGGTGTGGATGAAGAAGTGGAAGTGGGCAAGCAGGTGATGAAGCTTGGCGAAAAACTTGGAAAACTGAACAAGGAATACCTGGCCATGCTGGCGGAGCAGGAGCGGATGGTCGATGAGTGCGCCAATGAGGAGGCCCTGCAGAACAAGGCAGCCCAACTGGATAAACATAAACGGAAAATAGACAAAGCACGTCTCGACCTCCAACAACGCATCGAGCAGTACATTGAGGAACGATTCGTCTTGGCCGTGCCACAGGAACCAAGAAACGACAACCTGGCCATCGACTACAAGTTTTACCTTGAACGCCAAGCAAAGAGTGTCGTGGTTAAGCTTCGCACCTACGTCGACACCCTGGTGAACCAGGGCGTGTTCTCTGCTACGCCGCCCCCAGTTCGAGCGGGACTGAACCGCTATGACCTGAGCAAGATGCTACCCAAGGCGCAGATATTCTTCTGTGACGTACTGATTGGCAAAGTATTTCGCGCCCTGCAGATGCGTGGTGAATACATGAAGCTCAATGACACAGGACGGGGAAAGCGGCTGGACACCTATATTGTCATCGACGAAGCGCAGAAGATACTGCCCGACAAGCAGGCGGACCGCGACCGCCCCAACCTTCTGATAAACCGAATTATGTCAGAGGCACGTAAATATGGCCTGGGCCTGATCGTGGTGACCCAATCACCCAGCAATTTCTCACACATCATGCTGGCCAACGCGTCGCAAAAGATCGGGTTCAACACCAATGCCAACGATATTCCCGCTGCGAAGCGGTTGCTTGGCATTCAGCAGGATCACCTGTTCGAACATGCCAAACGCTACGGTGTCGCTATTGTATCGGACAAACAGGGGTACCTGTCTGCTCAGACTCGCGTACCGGAACTGATTGGAATAAAGATGGACGACGATGGCCCGGCCATTGGCTCTGCCGCGGAGGATGAAGAGATTATCCCGCCGCCCACGCCGGACGATCATGCCTTTGGCGGCCCACCGGAACTGACGGTCATCGAGGTGCAAAATCAAAGCCGGCCGGCGCCACAACCGGCGGTGGCGCCCAGGTTCTGACCCCGGAGCAGGGCCAGGGTCGGGGCCGGGTAGGGCTCTCCCTCCTGCCGGCCGAACCAGGATTTTTAAGCGAACCCCGCGCTTTAACTGGGGCAATGAACACGACACTGGCCGTCCACCGGTGTTGTTTTATTTTACAAATGGCTTGGGCAGCCAAATGGAGAAAACCATGAAAGCAACAATGACCACCGCAGAGGTGGTTAACCAATGGTTCGTGAACCACTACACCTGCCCGCGCTGTGGAGCGCAATGGGAGGACGAGTGGTCATCGACGGTGGATGACGAATGCCCGGAGTGCCAGACGCGGAACATCAGCCCGCATCACTCCGAGGAGGTAGCGCCATGAAGAAGGGGTGGGACCATCCAGAGGCCCAATACAGTAAAAGGGGCCACACCTCGTTTTCTGTCGTTGTCTGGACGCC